>CAYVLO010000124.1:0-8594 GCA_964452125.1 uncultured Anaerolineaceae bacterium
TCCCCGACATGTTGAGAGTCGCGTGGGTAGAGTTCTCATCTGGGATATTTCTCACCGAAAAGAGACCATCATTTTCTTCCTCGTATGAACATCTCAGGGTGGCAGCGGGCCCAGGCCAGATAGCTCGCCAGGCCCTGCTCCAGGTTGTATTGGGGCGAGAACCCAAGTTCCGTTCTTGCCCGGGTTGTGTCCAGCGCCGGGCGCTCCATGTCGGGCTGGATTTCGACGTCGGCTGGCTGGCCCGGTTCGACGTACCGGTAGCGAAACGCCGGTTCGAGGGCTTGGAGCGTCTCCAGCACTGTCCCCAGCGAGTCTGCTGTGCCGGCCGATACGTTATAGACCGGGTGTGCCAGCGAGGGCGTCAGGGTCAAGCGGCGCCACAGATCGGCGGCGTCCTCGGCGTGGGTAAAGGACCGCGTGTAAGGCCGCCCTCTGGCCCGGATCGGTTCGCCGGTCCGGCAGGCGCGGACCAGCGCATAGATCAGGGACGGGCGAGGGCGCGAGTCGGTGGCTCGTTCCATGGGACCATAGATCGAATCCATCCGACCGCTCACCGTCGAAAGCCCGAACAGGTCGTGATAGCGCCGCACGATCTGCTCGCCGGCCTGCTTGCCGATGGTGTACAGGTTCCGGGCCTGCACCGGACTGTCCTCGCCAAGAGGGCCAGGCCGGGCCGGTGGGGCGTACAGAGCCGACGAACTCATGAACACAAATCGCTCGACGGCCAACTGGCGCGCCACCTCCAGTAAGCTGACGGCGCCCATCAGGTTGACCTCGAGGATCTGCCGGGCGTTCGACCGTTCGGCCTCCAGGGTCGGGGTGAGGGCCGCGCCGTGGACGATGCGATCCACTCGGTGATGGCGGGCCAGCTCCAGGATGGTGGGCGTATCGCGCACGTCGCCCAAGGCCCAGTGCACCCGGTCCTCCACCGGCGCCAGAAAATCGCGGCAGGCGTCGTCGGCCGGAGCTCGGTCCAGCGCCAGGACGGCCTCCTCGGCCTGGGCCAGGGCCCGGACGATGTGGATACAGGCAAAGCCGGTGGCGCCGGTGACGAGGGTAGTCATTTCTGGGGCCGGTATCCGCGGCTGGTGGGATAGGGCTCGATCAACTCGATGGTGACGCCGGTCGAGTGTTCGGGATAGACAAAGGCCTCGAACCCATCGGGCCGATTGGTAAAGATTTTGTACTCGTGAATGGGCACGTCGCGACCGGTGACCCGCTGGACGGCCTCGCGGATGTCGGCTACCTCGATGCACAGGTGCTCGAGCCCCTCGCCCTTTTCGTCGAGAAAGTGGCGGACGCGGGCGTTCTCGCCCCAGCTCTCGGTGACGTGCAGCCAGAGGCGGTCGTTGCCCGGCTCGATCATGGCATCCTTTTGCTCGCCGCCATGCTGGTCGGTGCGCAGGGCGTGGGCGCGGAGGTCCAGCAGCCGCCCAAAGGCCGCGCAAGCGGCGCCGATGTCGCGGACGGCGACGCCGATGTGTTGCAGGCCCAGCACCCCCGAGATGTTGGGCGGGGCATCGTGCATCCAGGTCGCCGGTTTGGGCTGGACCACCTGGGCGGTCACGCCGTTCAGGTACTCGGGCGGCACCACAAAGCGGCGGTCCCAGGGCGTGTCGAGCAGGGCGCCGTCGGCCAGGGGCACGCCGGCCTGCTGGACGCGGGCGAATTCGGCCTCGATGTCGTCGGAGCAAAAGGCCACGCGCTCCAGGCCGGGGCCGCGCCGGTCCAGAAAGCGGCGGACCGGCGATTCTGGCTTTTCGCTTTCCATGACGCACAGCCAGCAGCCGTTGGGGAAGGGGATGCGGGCCAGCTTGTCGGCGCCGAGGTAGGGATCGGGCTCCAAGCTGTTGCCGGGCAAGCCGATCAAGTCGCGAAAGGCCCGCCGCGTGGCATCGACGTTGTGCACGGCAAAGCCGACGTACAAAAGGCTTACAATCATCGTGGATTCTCCATCCCGGTTGCAGTTACGGGATCAGGTTATCGCGGACCTCGTCGATCACGGCGTAAAAGCAGATCCAGTCGCCTGTGCGGGTCATGGGACGGAAGCGCAGGCCAAAGACCATGCCGTCCTCCGGGGCTCGCACCTCTTGGAGGGGGTCGCCGTACAGGTTATAGATGCGGCCCAGCAGGGTGCCTTTGGCCATGGGCGTGCGGAACGAGATGTCCTCGCCCACCCACAGGCCGCTCTCGTTGGCCAGCAGGGCGATCTGGTGGCCCCGATTCCAGCGGGGGGCATAGGCGGCCTCGCCCGGGATCATGCCATAGTGGCGCATGACGTTCAGGTAGGCCTCGGACAGGCGGCGCCCCACCTGGTGGAAATCGGTGGTGAGCATGCGGCACCAGCCACCCAGTTCGACGGTGATGGCGCCCCGTCCCTCGCCCGCCAGGACCGAGGCCGGGCTGCCTTTGCCCACGCCGCTGGTGTTGACCAGCGCCCAGTCGGGACCCATGGCCCCGGCCAGTTCCAGGCAGGCGGGCGTCTCGGCGCAAAAGATGGTGGCGTCCAGAAACGAGTGGTCGCCGCCCGAGTGGATGGCGATGTGCAGGTCGCACTGATCCCGCAGGGCCTCATAGTGGGCCCAGGCCACGCGTTCGGTGGCATAGCCATCGGGGCTGCCGGGATAGATGCGGTTCATGTCGTAGGAAAAGGTATCGCGGGGGTCGCCCCGGTCGCCGCGCATAAAGGCCTCGATGTTCATGACCGGCACGGCCACCAGCGTGCCTTTTAACTGCTGGACGTCGATCTGGGGCAGGGTGAGCTGGATCGAGTAGGGGCCTTCGGGCTCGTCGCCGTGGGTGGCGCCGCTGATCCACAGCCGCGGGCCATCCTGAAGGCCGCGGCAGACGATGATGGGCAGGGCGCGCTCGCGGCCATACATATCGGCGCCGATGGGAATGACGCCGCGTTGAACCTCGCCGGGCATCACCGACACGGTTCCGATGGTCAGGGGTTCTGTCATGGTACACTCCTCTTTGCTGTGGGTCGCCGTCCGCGGCGCCCCCGTTCTGGTTCTATCGAATTTCGGCCAGGGTCTGTTTCATGCGCTCCAGGGCCGTCTGGAGTTGTTCTTTGGGCGCCAGGAACGTGATGCGCAGGTAGCGGCCGCCCGATTCGCCAAAGGCGGTACCGGGAAAGATCAGGACCCGGGCTTTTTCCAGCAGCAAGCGGCACAGGTCATCGGCGTCCAGACCGACGCTCGATGCGTCGGGAAAGACGTAAAAGGCGCCCTTGGGCCGGCCATAGACAAAGCCCATCTCGTCCAGCCCGGCCATCATCACCTGACGGCGCTCCTCGTATATGGCGCGGAATTCGGCAATGCAATCCTGCGGGCCCGCCAGCGCCGCCAGGGCGGCCCATTGGGAGACCACCGAGGTCCCCAGGCTGGCCGCGATTTTGAGCCGCCGAGTGGCGGCAATCAGGGGCGCGGGCCCGGCCAGGTAGCCCACGCGCCAGCCGGTCATGGCATAGGCCTTGGACACGCCATTGAGGGTGATCGTCCGTTCTTTCATGCCCGGCAACGAAGCGATGCTTAGGTGTTGGGCGTCGTCGTAGACAAACTGCTCATAGATCTCGTCCGAGATGACGAGCAAATTGTGCTCCTGGGCGATCTCGGCCAGGCGGCGGATGCGGGCCGGCGAGATCACGGCCGAGGTCGGATTGGCCGGGGTCACCAGCAGCAGCGCCTTGCTGCGCGGGGTGATGCGCGCCTCTACCTCCTCCGGGCAGAGATCGAAATCGTCCTCCGGGTGGGTGGGCACCGGCACCACCACACCCCCTGCCAGGGCGATGGCGCCGTCGTAGGAGGTGTAGCGGGGATCGGGCATCAACACCTCGTCGCCGGGGTCGATCAGCGCCTGGATGAGGAGGAACAGGGCCTCCTGCCCGCCGGTCGCCACCAGGACCTCGCGTTCGGGATCGGCCTCGATGCCGTTGTCGCGGCGCAGTTTGGCAGCGATGGCCTGGCGCAATTCGAACAGGCCTTCGGGCGGCGGCATCTCCAGGGCCGACTCGCGGCGCATGGCGTCTCGCGCCGCCTCCACGATGTGGCGCGGGGTGTCCAGGTCGGGATCGCCGCGGCCCAGGGAGATCACGTCATCCAGAGCGGCGGCCTGGTCGATGAGCCTGTGGCGGATTTGGGAGCCGGTTTCGCGGGCGAATTTGTGGCTCATCGCTCACCTCCCAGCCCAGTCTCAAAGGCCGAGCGCAGGCGGTCCATGGCTTGCTCCAGCTCGGAAAAGGGGGCCCACAGGGAGAGGCGCACATAGTCGCGGCCCTGGGGGCCAAAGAGAGTGCCGGGTGTGACCGCCACCCCGGTCTGGGCGAGGAGCCGCCGGGCCAGGGTGTCAGAGTCGAGCCCCGAACGCGCGACGTCGATCCAGAGGTAGGGCGTGGCCTGGGGCGAGCTGTGGGGCAACCCCATCTGGTCCAGGGCGGCGAGGACAAAGGCGCGCTTGGCGTCGATCTCGGCCCGCCGCTGGACGAGCCAGTCCTGGGGACCGGTCAGGGCTTCCAGGGCGGCGAATTGGGACATGGCGCTGGTGCAGATGGTCATGGCCTGTTTCAGCTCGCGGGCCGGTTGGACCAACGAGCGGGGGCCGGCGAAATAGCCCACCCGCCAGGCCGCCAGGTTGTACAGACGGGAAAAACTGCCCACCACCAGGGTTCGCGGGGCGGCGCCGGGCAGCGAGGCAATGCTGGTGTGGCGGACGTCGCCCGCCAGGGATTCGTCCAGCGTCTCGTCAGAGATCACCGTTAGATCGTGCTCGGCGACCAGGTCGGCGATGCGCCCCATTTCGGCGGCCGAGACGGCCACGCCGGTGGGGTTGGCGGGCGTGGGCAGCAGCAGGAGGCGGCTCTTTGCGGTCAGGCCGGCCCGAATCCGCTCGGCGCGCAGCTCAAAGCCCTCGGCGGCCGGCAGAGGGACGGCCACCGCTACGCCCTGGGCCAGGGCGATGGCCTCGCCGTAAAAGGCCGGGCGCAGCGCGGGCACCAACACCTCGTCGCTGGGCCGGACTAGCGCCTGCAAGGCGACGAACAGCCCTTCGCGCCCGCCGCAGGTGATGACCACTTCGTGGGCGGGGTCGAGGCTCATGCCCTGTTCGCCAGCCAGTTTGAGGGCCACAGCCTGGGCCAACTCGGGCAGGCCGGGCCGGGTGGTATAGTGGGTGTGGCCCTGTGCCAGCGAGCGGTCGACGGCCTGCAAGATTCGCTCGGGCAGGACGCCGCGGCCATACTCGCGGCTCAGGTCGATCAGGCTTTCAGAGTGCGCGGCCTGGCTTGCGGATCGATCGCCCTGTACCCGAGTGGCCGTCAGCGATTGGCCCACTTTTTCTGCGATTGGCATGGCGCGTCTACCCCCCGACCGTCAGCGACTCGATGTCGCGGGGATAGTGGGTTAGCACTTCGTGGCCGGTTTCGGTCACCAGGATGGTATCCGAGTGGCGGAATCCGGCATCGCCCGGAAAGTAGAAACCAGGCTCGCAACTGAACATCATGCCGGGCTCGAGAACGGTCCGGTCGCCGGCGTCCAGGTAGGGATGTTCGTGGGTTTCCAGGCCCTTGCCGTGCCCGGCGTGGTGGCGAAGGGCGCCCTCCATCCCGTGGGCGCGGGCCGTACGCTCGACGGCGGCCCACACGTCGCAACAGCGGACGCCCGGTTTGACGGCTTCGATGCCCGCCCGTTGGGTTTCGGCCATGGCGTGGAAGCGCTTTTCATCGACGGGGCGGCGGCGGCCAAAAAAGCCAGAGCGCTCGGTCTCGCCGATATAGTTGCACACGGCCGTGCCGTAGGTGATCATGACCACCGAATCGGGCTCCAGTTTCTTGGTGCCCTTGGGGCCGTGGGGCAGCGAGCTGGAACCGCCAAAGAGGGTGCGGCCAAAGACAATGCCCCGGGCATAGCCGTTGACGTCAATGATCTCGGGCAGCTCGTCGAGCATCTTGCGGATGACGGCGTCTTCGGCCAGGCGGTGTACCTCGTACTCGCTGATGCCCTCGCGCAGGGACGAAAAGCCGACGCCCACCAAATAGTCGCAATACTGGCTGCCCAGGCGCATTAACTCGATCTCTTCGGGCTGTTTGATGAGGCGCATCTCGACCAGCAGGCGATGGGCGTTGCGAACGCCATCGCCCAGGCGGCCGCGCAGCGTCTCATAGCCCTCTACGGCGTCCGACATGACCAGGTTGGCCATGTCGACGCCCACGCGCTTGCCGGCAAAGCCCCGGTCGGCCAGGCGGTCGGCCACCCAGCCCCAGTTGCCCTCGGGATAGTCAAAGTAGGACTCGATGTCCTCCAGCCAGGGGGCGCGGGCGCGCAGTTGGTCGATCTCCATGGTGGTGGTCAGGGCAAAGACGTGGCCATCGGGCAGGAAGCCGATGCCGATGGGCCGCTCGGTGGTCATGTGAAAAAAGCCGGTCAGGTAGGCGATGTTGGTGCCGTCAAAGACCAGCAACAGGTCCAGGTCGGTGTCGTGCAGCCGCTTGAGCAGCTCGCGGCGCCTGTCCTCGTGGAATGCAGTGCTCAGTTTGTAGGTCCACATGGTGTTACCCTCCTTGGTGGGGTCATAGGGTGCGGTCGCCAGCGGGCGACCCGGTCTTGAACGGTTTGCCGCCTTTGAACACCTGGACGATGCGCGCCCCATCTTGTAGGACGCGGATATCGGCCAGGGGGTCGCCGTCGACGATGAGCAGGTCGGCGTACTTGCCGGCCTCCAGGGTGCCGATCTCTTTTTCCATGTCCAGGCAGCGGGCGCCGGTCTGGGTGGCAGCGACCAGGGCCTCCATGGGCGTAAGCCCGGCCTGGACCAGCTCTTCCAACTCGGCGGCGTTCTCGCCGTGGTTCACGAGGAACCCGGCGTCGGTGCCCAGGGCGATCGGGATGCCCGCTTTGCGCGCCCGCTCCATCGAGCCCTGTTTGGCCTCGTTGGCGCATTCCAGCCAGGCCAGGACCGGCGCCGGGTGCTTTTCCCGCTCGGGCGAGCGGAGGTTCAGGGAGCCGACCCTCAAGGTGGGCACGTAGAACACGCCGCGCTCGGCCATCAGGTCGACCTGCTCCTCCGACAGCCAATGGCCGTGCTCGACCGAGTGGATGCCGGCCCGGAGGGCGTCGGTGAGGCCCGGTCCGCCCGAGGTGTGGGCGGCCACCCGTTTGTGCACCCAGCGGGCCTCCTCACAGATGGCGGCCATCTCCTCGTAGGTCATTTCCTGGATCCAGGGTTCGTTGAGGTCGTGGATGCTGCCGCCGCAGGCGTTGATCTTGAGGAGGTCGGCGCCCCACTTGACCTGGGCGCGGGCCGCCCGGCGGCACTCCCAGGGCCCGTCGCAGACGCCGGTGCGACCGGCGATGGTGACCGCCGGCGACCAGTAGGGCTTGTCCATGTGGCCGCCGGTTCGGCTCAGTCCCTGACCCGCCACGCGCAGGCGGGGACCGTCGACCACGCCCTCGTCGATGGCCTTGCGCAGGGCCACGTCGACATACGCCGGGGAGCCCAGGCTGCGCAGGGTGGTAAAACCGGCGTGCAAGGAGCGCAGGGCATAGTTCAACGCCCGCAGGGCCAGGGTCCCCTCCAGCTCGCGGGCCTCGGCCAGGGCATAGTTGTCGGTGGGGCCGCCCGGCGTGTGGATGTGGACGTGGGCGTCGACCATGCCCGGCATGACCGTCTTGTCGCGGGCGTCCACGACCGCGGCCTGGGGCGGCACTTGAATCTGGGCCGCGGGGCCCACGGCAGCGATCCGCTCGCCGTCGACAAGGACAATTCCCTCACTCAGCGGCTCGCCGCCGCGTCCGTCGATCAGTGTTCCGGCGTGTATGGCCTGCATGGCCACCTCCTTAATGGGTCCAACCCATCCAAAAGTTGTCGTCGGTCTCCAGGTAGGGGGCTACATCGAACCGGCTAAAGGCGCGAGCAGTCGCTTCGCGGGCCATGCGAAGCACAGCCCCTTCGTCCACGGAGCGCACCTGGCGATCTTGCATCAGGATCTGGCCGTCGACCAGGACGGTGCGGACGTCGTTCCCGTTGACATAAAAGGCCAACAGGCGGGGCACCGTCGAGTCGGGCGTCAGGTGGGGCCGGTCCAGGTCCACCAGGATCACGTCGGCCCGCTTGCCGGCCTCCAGCGATCCGATCTGATCGTCGAGGCCCAGCGCCCGGGCGGCGTCGATGGTGACCATGCGCAGCGCTTTGCCGGGCGGCAGCAGCCGAATGTCGCCCAGCCGGGTCCACTGGCCCCACATGGCCCGGGAGATCTCTTTGAACAGGTCGTAGGAGCAATAGGGGGACGTGCCGTCGGTGGTGATGACTACGTTGGCCCCGGCTTGCAGCAGCTCGATGGCCGGGCAGGGGAGGTGGACAATGTTCTCGGCGGTAAAGGGCACCAGGGCCACGTTGACCCGCTGCTCGCCCATCAGGCGCACCTCGTCGTCGGCCATGTCGTTGCAGTGGGCCAGCAGAACGTCGGGCCCCAACAGGCGGCGGACCCGTTCCTCCCCGAAATGCTCCACGAAAAACGAGACCGACCCGCGAAAGGCGTGGGAATGGAGCAGGATGCCCAGGCGGCAGGCCAGTTCCCGGGCCTCTTCCGCTTTGGCGAT
>CAYVLO010000125.1:0-8553 GCA_964452125.1 uncultured Anaerolineaceae bacterium
CACCCTGGTACTCCCTGCCGCCTTTTTGCTGATCGGCCGAGCGGGCGAAGGGCTGGGGAGAGCGCTTGCGGCGGGCCGTGCTGAGCGAATATTTCGGGGTGGCAGTTTGTTAGTTTTTAGCGGGCTGGCTGTGGCCCAGGTCGTGGCGTTGGTCATGGTGGCTCGTTTTGTGGCCACTCACGACATTGTTGGTGGGTTTGGAACGCCATTGGGCCAGTATATGGATGTGGCCGATCAGGCCCTGGAACAGGCGCACAGAAATGGAGCGGTGGAGATTCTGGTGGTGGCCCAACACGATTCAATAGTGGTAGATCCAATCCCAGCCATTTTTGACGTGTTACTGCGTGGCCGCACAAGCTATCGCTTTGTGGATGGCAATTCGACCGCGGTTTTCCCGCAGCACACAGCGATGGCGCTGGTGGCGCCCCAAGCGGGTAGGGCGGTCGAATGGTACCTGGCGGGGCGGCCTGCCCAAGAACTCGCCCACGGATATCGGGCGGTTGCGCTCGATGGCGCCTCTGTGCCCAAGGAACTGCTGTCCATCGACGGTCCGCGCCTGTTTGAAACGGGCCTGGAGGTGCAAGGGTACGTGTGGGACAGCGCGCCCTCACCGGGTAAGACGGCCACCCTGTGGCTTCTGTGGCAAGTGCTGTGGTCAAACCCAGAGGATACCCACTTTTTCATTCAACTGGTCGGGGTGGATGGGGAGGTGATCGCGCAGTCGGATGCATCTGGGTATCCCCTCGAATACCGGCGAAAAGGGGATCGGGTGCTGACCAAAATTGACATAACATTACCCCTTGACGCACCCCCGCCACCCTACGAGCTACGACTCGGCGCCTATCTTTTTCCTCAAGTCGAGAATGTACCCGTGATTGACAGCTCTGGACGGTGGGCTGCCGACTGCGTGCTGATCAACCCCTGAGGTAGGGAAGTAGGATTTGGGATGGTAGGGTAGGGATGTCGCTTTCTGGGTGGGTGCTGGCCGCATTGGCGATTTCTGGCGTCCTGATAACGCTGGCAGCCGATACACTCGTGTTGGGGCGGCGCCGAGCTGCAAGGCCAGGGCCTTCGGGACTGTGGCTGGCGACCTGGGCCGTGGGCAGTCTATTTTGGGCCACGATGGTCTTTGCCGCAGGGGTGCTGGCTGTTCGATATGCGGAACGGATCGAACCTCCCTGGGTCTGTCTCTTGGTCTATGCAGTGGGCGCCGTTGGGCTATCCGTCCTACGTGCAAAGCTGTTCCGGCGGATCAGAGAAGAGGAGGTGACTCGGTTCTGGTTCGGTCTGGTGCATGTTCTGCTCTATCCCCTCGCTGCTCTCGTGCTCTTTTTGTTGCTGGCTGGGTTGCTGCGGCAACACGCCGAGCCATGGCTTCTCCTGCCGCTGATGGCAGGAACGCTGCTGCCTGGCCTGGCGCGATGCCTCCCCTGGGTGAGGGCGCACAGTCTGGCAAGTCTGGGAATTGTGGGGCTTGGGACGGCGGTTCTCATCCCGCCTTTGGGCTGGGATGGTTGGGCGATGATCGCGGCCGGATATCTGGCCCACTTGTTGGTGGATCTGCTGAGGCCTGCGGGAATCGTCGCCCTCTGGCCGATTCGCGACCGAGCGGTGCGGCTTTGGGGCGGATTGGCGCGACACAGTGGGGCTGAGCGATGGGTGGCGCTCGTGCTGGTCGGGCTGGTGGCGCTGCTGCTGACGCAGGTGTCCATCGGGCCTGCGCCCCCTCCGACGTCGCCGGTATTGAGTTTTGACCAGAGCGTCGCCCGTTACTACTCGCTGCGGGGCCGAACGTTGGTCTTTGCCCAGGTGTGGGGCAGTTGGCAAGCCTCGGGGCGACCGGCGAGTGGACGCTTTGAGGTGTTGAACGCGGAGGGTTCGTCGCTGATTCTGCTGGACCGGTACGACGGGACCGTTTTTTCCGCGGGGCGCGGCGCTGGAGACGATTTCTATGTCGACGGCATCTCGCTGTCGACAGGGTCGGCGGTGCAGATCAAATCGGTGGAGGTGCATCTGGAGGGACAATACCTGGCCGAAGCGCTGCCAGTTCTCTACGCGATGCAGAAGGAGCCCGGACTGGAGCATATCTTTGTGTCGGGCGAGCTACTCACAGATGCCGAGGTAGAGTCCCCGCTCGTACCGAGCTTGAGTCGGTCTCGGCTGCGCCCGATCGAGATGGTATCATCCCCAGGACATCACCGTTTGAACTATCTTACGGCGGTAGAATTGCGGGAGCTGGCCGAGGTTCTGGTCAGGACCGCTGATCTGATGGTGGTTGCAACCTATCGTACACCGGCCGAGGGACCTACAGCCACACCGCTACCACCCATGCCATCCATACCTGGGATCGAGCCATGAGCCGGCCTCTGCTGCGCTATGCCTTGTTTGTTACAGCCGCGTTCGTGGCGCTCCTGCTGGCAGGGGTACCTATCGTGACCAGCGACCTTTTTCGGGAGCCTTACTCACCTTGGTGGGATACCGTCTACGACATGGCCGATTGGCTGCGTATCGATCCCTTTCCCACCGGTGGAGGGGCGCCACCCAAGTTTCCCTACTGGCGCGACCCAGCCGACGCAGGACTCTATTTCGAGAGTGTGACCCTAGAGACGGCTGATGGTGTGGCATTGGATGCCTGGTTTGTGCCTGCCAGGCCCGGCTTGTCGTACAAAGAACATGCGACAATAGTACTTGCACACGGACTGCAAGATCAGAAAAGCATGCTGTTGCACCTGATCGTTGCGTTTCACAGAGCCGATTACCACGTAATGGCGATTGACTTTCGGGGACATGGTCGTAGCGAAAAGCAACCCGTGAGTGTGGGCCCCAAGGAGGCCCTCGATATTCGGGCGGCTCTTGATTGGCTTGAAGAGCGGGGGGTAGGGGAAAGGGTAGGGGGCTTGGGCATGAGCATGGGGGCGGCTGCATTGGTCAATGCCGCTGTCAAGGATCCGCGGCTGGATGCCCTCGTGCTGGACAGCCTCTTTGCTGAATGGAACGACACGGATTTTGCCCGCGAGTACCGCCTGAGTCCCGACTGGTTGGTGCCCGGAGTGCCCGATCCCGAGGCACTGATGCCCAAGGTTCATGTACCGGTGCTGCTGATTCACGGCACAGCCGATGTCCTGACCAAGGTGGATCACGCCGACAGGCTGTATCGAGCGGCGAACGAGCCCAAGGATCTGTGGATCAACGATTCGGGACATGCCTGGTCATCGTGGACGTATCCCCAGGTTTATCAGGACAAGGTGATCGGCTTTTTCAACCAGGCTCTGGACAACCTCCCCAAGGAAAATTGACATAATTTTCCTCTACCGCGAGGATTTTCCAGCAGTTCCCATCCACAACCGAGGCCCTCACCGGTCATCCCAAGCATGGGCCTACCGAACCGTCAAGCGCAGAGGCCGATCATGACCCCTGTATCCCTTTTCCCACTCCGCGCTCAGCCAGAAAAACCAGAGGGGAGTGGGGGGCTCGAAGCAAGCCCGCAGCAGGGCCGGGGGCGTGTGGTATCTTTTACTTAGCACAATTGACATTGTGCCAAGTAATATTTCCCCACGATAGGGGACCTTGGGGCCAGTTTCCTGGCCCGATTTGTCCACGACTCTCCCTCGACGGCCCCATTCGCCACAACACATTTGGTGACATCCGTCTGGATGCTGGAGATCGTACGAGTCAGATTCTCGGAGGTGACTGGTCTCGTGGTCGAATTTGTGATACAATGCAAGGCATAGATGCGATGCCCATGTGGCAAGTGATGGGGAAACGGAAAAAATAGAGATTGATTATGTATTATGTCTACTAATAGTCCCACAGGATCGGTGAAGGAAGCCACCGAAGCCTATCAGTCAGACCTGGGGATTCGCCGCTCAGAAAATACGGTGGAGGCTTACACTACGGCGCTTCGCCACTTTCTGGCCTACTGTGAGGATGAACACCAGCCGCCGGCGGAGATGCCTGTACAGGCGATCACGCCCGACATGGGCATTTCGTTTGTCCGCTGGCTGCAAAAGAACAACCCGGTAAGCCCGACAACGATGAACAACTATCTTACGGCGCTGAGCAGTTTTTACCGCTGGCTGATGTTGGAAGGCCGCGCGGGCTTTGAGGTGGCCGAGTATGCGCAGCTACAGGAGCGGCTGGCCGATATTCGCGGACGCAGCCCATATCGCCCCTTGCCTCACGTGCCCGCCGAGGAAGCCGTGCAGGCGCTGCTAGACGCCGCTTACGCAGTCCCCCTGCCCGATGAGCCAAATTCGCCGCGGGGCCGGCGGGCGGTGTTGCGGCGACTGCGCGGCATCGCCCTGATTGAGACCCTCCGCAGCACGGGCGCCCGAGTCGGGGAGATCGTGGGCCTGCGACGGGGTGACCTGGACTATGAGCGCCAGGCCGCTGTAGTGATGGGCAAGGGCCGAAAGCAACGGCTGGTCTATTTTGACGACAAGGCCTGGGGCGCACTCACCCACTATCTTCGCAGCCGGCAGGATGGCGCCACGGGCAATTCGCTGGCCTCCCTGCCGCTCTTTGCCCGGCACAGCCGTAACGCCGGTTCCGAGGTGTTGCCCATCACGACCAACACCGTACGGGCGACGATCAACGACCTTTGCAAGCTGGCCGATATCGACGAGACCATCACGCCCCACCTGTTCCGGCATCGATTTGCCACCGGTGTGCTGTCGGCTACCCACAACCTGGCGGCTACCCAGGACCTTCTCGGTCACGAATCGCCCACGACCACTCGCATTTATGCCAAGTTGACCGATGAAGATGCCCACGACGCCCATCGAGAAGCCCGAGAGCGCGGGAAGATTTAGGAGGAATCCGGCCTGCCGGCCGCTGGAAAACGTGAACCGGATGGCCTGGTTCTGTGTCGTCATTATAGCCCAAGGATAGCGGCTCGTCAACCATCGAATTGGAGAAGTGATGAAGACAAGGATAGTCCGTGCGGTTGAGATGGCGGCGCTGGCCGCGTGGCTGGCTGCTTGTTCATTCCCAGGCGGGATGACGACAACGCCCCCTGTCCCAGCGCCATTATCTCAAACAGCAGTGACCGCTCCGTCCCCTACCCTGACGGCCGCTGACCCAGGTTCCGAAACAGCCCCCCCAACCCAGTCACCCGGTGTCGCCGATCCGTTCGCCCTTCTGTCTCTGGATTCCATGTTTACTCATCTGGAAGCTCTGACCTCGATCCAACCCTATTCGGGTTGGAGAAATTCAGCGACCGAGGGCGAACGAGAAGCCCTGGATTATGTCGAGTCTTGGCTGAGAACCCTACCCTACCTATCTGGCCTCGACCTGAGCCTGAAGCGCCAGGAGTTCCGCGTGTTCTTGACCACCGAACTGTGGGAAACCCGATTGCATCTCACCATTGGCGGTCTGGAGATCCAAGTGCCGGTTAATGGCCTGCGGGGCCCCCGTGACGAAATTGGCCAGGCTTTGCGTTTTGATTCGGACGGACAACTCAACGACTCGGACCGAGATCCGGTGGTGGTGACGGGTGAGATCGTGGCGGTTAACTCAATCGAGGGTATCCGCGCCCTCAGCCCCCAGGATGTTGAGGGCCGAATCGTTTTTCTGGATTATGCCGTCGTCGACCAGGTGGTACAAGGAGGCATAAACCGGGCTGTGGGTATTGCGCAGGACTTGTTGGAGGAAAAGCCCGCAGGCCTGGTGTTGGTCACATCGTATTCAAACGAGTTAGGTTCAAGCCACGGCTCCTTTGTGGGCGACAATAGTGCGCTCAATTGGGTTCAGACACAGCCGGCTGTGCCGGTTCTCTACGCCCGCCTCGAGGATATGGCCGAAGCAGGCATTGACAGTTGGCAAGCTCTGACGCGCATTCAGGGAGCCCGTTTGACCTGGGATGCCGATGTCTTTTCGCCGGGCACTTCGGGTAACCTCATTGCCCACATCCCGGGGGCTGATTCATCCCGCGCCCTGATCCTGGGCGCCCACATCGATAGCCCCAATTCACCCGGTGCGCTGGACGACGGCAGCGGTTCGGTAATTCTGATGGAACTGGCCCGCGTGCTGGATGCGGCCCAGATCCAGCCTCCTTTGGATCTCTACCTGGTATGGTTCGGATCAGAGGAACTCGGTTTGTACGGATCGGCCCACTTTGCACAAACCCACCAGGAACTCCTGGATCGGGCTGTGGCCATGCTCCAGATCGACATGCTGAGCTATCCCCTGGCCGACATCCAGGCTGATCTATCGCTGATCACCTGGTCGTACGGCCGGCTGGGCGATGGGCGCATGTTGTGGCCAGAACATCTCGGCAAGACAGCGGCCATCCACGGCATCAGCTCCGTCAGCGAGGATGCGTACTATCTCTATTCCGACAATAGCAGCTTTGGCGGCTTTGACGTGCCCCACGCCGATCTGGTTTATGTCAACGAGCCAGAGATGGAAGCCACCAGCAGCCTTCACTATGCCTGCCACATCCACGATCCCTACGATACCGTGGACCTGGTAGAGGCTGTGTCCGACGTCTGGCTCGACATGGCTCGAGTGGTCCTGGCTGCAGCCCTCGACCCCACCTTGGGCGAGGCAGAACTCCGGGTGACTCCGAAGGCAGATCGCCGGGCGTTGATCGTTGCCAGCCACACCGAACCGGTGCATCTGACGCCCAGCTCTCTGACCGAATTTGGCATGGCCCTGTCGATGGAGGGTCTGGATGTCGATCTCGTCCCTTATGGTCAACCGGTGACCGCCGAGGAACTGAGCAACGCCGATCTGGTGGTGGCGCTGCCGGTCATGGACTATCCCAGCCCGGAGGGCGACCCAGACCTCTACGACGAGGCCTGGACAGAGGCCGAGGTTGCTGCCCTGCAGGCGTATGTCAAAGAGGGTGGCTTGCTGGTTCTTACCAACAGCGCCTACCGGCTCAAGTACGGCAACACCATTTTGGACCCAAATGAGGACTGGGAGGATGTGAACGCATTGGCAAGCCGCTTTGGCGTGACCTATAGTGGACAGGTGATGGAGGGCGTCCAGATCGAATCGACAGCCGATCATCCCTTGCTCGATGGGGTCCAGTTCCTCGAATTGGCTCAGGGGAATGCACTATCATTCACCTTGGCAGACGGAGAAACGTTAGCTCAAAAAGGCGGGCAGCCGGCGGTCGCCCTGGTGCCGCATGGCAAGGGGCAGGTTCTAGTGCTGGCCGAGGTGGGGATTCTCGGGGCTGCCTGGGGTCCGCCAGCCAATCTCCCCTTTTGGCGAAACCTGGCCCGGTATGTCCAGTGACCCGGCATGGGATACAGAAAACACGGGAGTCAGCTTGACACTTGTGCACTTGCCACAGAGCTTCAGTGGAACTAGCGCGCCACTTTGGCGGAACCCAGACCCTCGCCATGTGACGTTTGACATCTTGGCCAAGATCGGTTATAAATTGAGCGGAAGACAATTCAACAGCGCTGGGACACCAGCTTGTACGTGGCGCGAAGCTACGACTCACAATTCAAGGAGGACGAAATGAGCTTGGAAGCGATCTATCAGGCGGTCATGGAGGGCGATGCCGGCGAGGCCGTTGCCCAAACAAAGGCGGCCCTCGCGGCCGATGTTCCTGCCAGTGATATCTTGAACAAGGGCTGCATTTCTGCCATGGCAGAAGTGGGGCGCTTGTTTGAAGAAGGCGAGATGTTTGTGCCCGAGATGCTGATTGCTGCGCGGGCGATGCAAGGCGCCATGGGCGTGCTAAAACCCCATCTTGCCGAAGGGGAAGTCGTGTCCGCTGGCAAAGCGGTCATTGGCACCGTGGCGGGCGACTTGCACGACATCGGCAAGAACCTGGTGGGCATGATGCTGGAAGGCGCCGGGTTCGAAATCATTGACTTGGGCACCGACGTCTCTGCCAGCGCCTTTGTGTCGGCCGTGCGCGAGCAGAAACCCAACCTGGTCGGAATGTCGGCCCTCTTGACCACCACCATGCCATCCATGAAGGCGACAATTGAGGCACTCACCGAAGCCGGGCTGCGCGATCAGGTCAAGGTGATCATCGGCGGCGCGCCGGTGACCCAGGCCTATGCCGAACAAATCGGCGCCGATGGCTTTGCGCCCGATGCCAGTAGCGCCACTCGAAAAGCCAAGGAACTGCTGAGTTAAGACTTGCGCCCCTGGCGTGAACGCCCCATCAAAAGAGAATCTCAAAAGCGGGTCGCCTTTGGCGATCCGCTTTTCGCTGGTCGTTCGGCCAACTGACGCCGAACGTTTTGCCACCACCTCCTGAATTCCTCGACACAGCCCAATCAATCTAGCCTGATTTTCCTATTGACCGCGCTGCCGGTCCATGCTATTCTGTGCAGCACAGCTTTTATCCAAGGGGGATTACGGATTGCCAAATCGAATCGAGAGCAGGCTCCAACCAGTGCGCTCAACCTTGACAAAAAAGTTTCGTCCGAGTGGGTGGTTATGCCAAACGGGGCTGTTGTTGGTGTTCGCAATGCTAATCGGGCTGTGGGGGCCTGTAGGCCAAGCCTGCGCCGACCCGACAGCTTTTCCCAGTTGGCTGGAACCACGGGGTTTGCACATTGTAGAGCTTGTCGGCCAAGTTCC
>CAYVLO010000126.1:0-8529 GCA_964452125.1 uncultured Anaerolineaceae bacterium
CGCGGTTCGCCATTCGCGAGGGTGGGCGGACGGTTGGCTCGGGTGTCATCACCCAGGTTCTGGAATAGTTGCGGGCAGCAAGGCCCTGGTGAAATAGTCATCTCAGACCGGTAACGAGGAGTTCATGGCCAAGCAAAAAATCAGGATTCGACTCAAAGCGTTCGATCACCGCATATTGGATCAGTCGGCGCGACAGATCGTGGATACGGCAGAGCGGACAGGCGCCCAGGTCGTGGGGCCGGTCCCGTTGCCGACCCGAATTGAAAAATTTACCGTGATTCGTTCGCCGTTCATCGACAAAGATTCGCGGGAGCAGTTTGAGATTCGGACCCACAAGCGACTGATTGATGTGGTCGATCCTGGGTCGAAGACGGTCGATCAGCTGATGCGATTGCAGTTGCCGGCCGGCGTAGATATCGAAATCAAGCTTTAACAACTGAGAACCTTGGCTTTGGCTGTCGGGTACGGGCCTGGGTGCCCATAGCCGACGGTTCATGGCAAATCAATTACCGGTGCAGACCGGCAAGTGCGGAGCACGTCGAGCCCGCAGACTGTCTGTCTGGTGGGATGATGCAGGGTGGCCTAACCTGACAGTCCCTAGGAGGAAGGTATGAAAGGTATTCTAGGCAAAAAGGTCGGAATGACCCAGATCTTTGGCGAGCGTGGAGAGGTCATTCCGGTCACAGTCATCGAAGCTGGCCCTTGTTACGTGGCCCAGATCAAAACGATCGAGCGGGACGGCTATTCGGCAGTACAGATGGGCTTTGAGGATCTCAAGCCCAAGCGCCTGACTCGACCTCAAATGCAGCATCTGCGAAAAAGCAAGCTACCGCCATTGCGCTACCTGCGCGAGTTCCGTGCGCGTGGGGAGGACCTCAGTTTTGAGGAGGGCCAAAAGCTCACCGTCGAGATGTTTGAGGAGGGTGAGTTTGTCGACGTAGTAGGCACCTCCAAGGGACGAGGGTTTGCCGGTACGGTCAAGCGGCATGGGTTTGGCGGCGGCCCCAAAACTCACGGTCAGTCGGATCGGCATCGAGCGCCGGGCTCGGTTGGCGCGTGCACGACCCCTGGACGGGTGTTCAAGGGCAAGAGGATGCCGGGTCGCATGGGGAACGATCGGGTGACCGTTCAGGGTCTGAAGGTTGTGTTGGTCGATCCCGAACGAAATCTGCTGGCTGTACGTGGCGCAGTGCCGGGGGCAAACGGGGGTTTGTTGATGATCCAGCAAGCGCGCAAGACCCGGGTGCAGAAAAAAGCCCGCAAATAGGCTGTCGCCGAGATTGTTGGGGATCGACGAGGAGTGATGGTAATGCAACTACCTGTGTACAACATCCAGGGTGAACGAGTAAAAGAAGCCGATTTGCGGGACGACATTTTTGTCGCACCGGTCCATGAAGGATTGATGCACCAGGCTTTGGTGCGCCAGATGGCCAATGCTCACTTGGGAACGCACAAGGTCAAGGCGCGGGGCGAGGTCGCCGGTGGCGGCCGGAAACCGTGGCGGCAGAAGGGTACGGGTCGCGCGCGCCAGGGCTCCATTCGGGCGCCTCACTGGCGCGGAGGTGGGACGGTGTTTGGACCCACGCCGCGCAGCTACGAGGTCAAGATGCCGCGCAAGATGCGTCGGGCCGCACTGCGCTCGGCCCTGACCGTCAAAGCTGCTGATTCTCAGTTGGTTTTGGTGGATTCCTTTGAAATGGCCGAACCCAAGACCAAGCAGATGCTGGAGATCCTCCAGAACCTAAAGATCGATTCTTCGGCGTTGATTCTGCTGCCTGCAAGCGACGATGTGATCCTGCGCTCTGTGCGGAATTTGCCCAAGGTCCGAACGCTCGTGGCGCAATATCTCAACGTGCGCGATCTGTTGAAATATGACTATGTAGTGCTTCCTCTCTCTTCCCTTGAGATCATCGAGAGGATCCTGGGTTGAGGGGTGTTGGGGGTATCATGAACATTTATGAGGTTCTGAAGCGTCCTGTCATCACCGAAAAGTCGGACTATCAGCGGGATGACAACCAGTACGTTTTTGAAGTGGATCGCCGGGCGAACAAACATCAGGTCAAAGAGGCGGTAGAGACCATCTTTGATGTGAAGGTCGTTGCCGTCAACACGATGAACATCAAGCCCAAATTCCGGCAAATGGGTCGCAAGGTCGTCACCGCGCACCCTGCATGGAAGCGTGCCGTGGTGACCCTGGCCGCCGGTGAGCGGATCCAGGAGTTCTTTGAGGGCATGTAAAGGTTCGAGGTTCCAAGTTGGCGACGGCGAACTGGCCCGTGATAGACTTGGAAGATCGAACTCCTGATAGGAGTAGAGACGATGCCGATCAAGGTTTATAAGCCGACTTCGCCTGGGCGACGAGGAATGAGCGCTTCGACGTTCGAAGAGATTACTCGTACCAGGCCAGAGAAATCGTTGTTGCGCCCTTTGAAAAAGAAAGCGGGTCGCAATTTCCGCGGCAAGGTCACGGTGCGACACCAAGGGGGCGGCCACAAGAGGCGCTATCGCGTGATCGATTTCAAACGCGACAAGTTCGGCGTGATGGGCCGGGTGGCGACCATCGAGTACGACCCGAACCGCTCTGCCCGCATTGCGTTGGTGGTGTACGCCGACGGCGAAAAGCGCTACATGATTGCCCCCCTCGGGCTCAAAGTGGGGGACATGGTGATGTCGGGACCGCAGGCCGAGGTTCGCGTGGGGAATGCTTTGCCGATTTCCAACATCCCGACGGGCACAAACATCCACAACATTGAGCTGCATTTGGGCAAGGGCGGGCAGTTGGTCCGTTCGGCCGGTACCTCGGCGCAGTTGATGGCCAAGGAAGGGCGCTATGCCCACGTTCGCTTGCCATCGGGCGAGGTGCGGCTCATCAACGTTGACTGCCTGGCCACCATTGGCCAGGTGGGGAACACAGAGCACGGGAACATCTCGTTGGGCAAGGCAGGCCGCAAGCGCTGGATGGGCATCCGGCCTTCCGTTCGCGGTTCGGCGATGGACCCATCTTCTCACCCCCACGGTGGCGGCGAGGGTCGCTCTCCCATCGGGATGCCTGGACCCAAATCGCCCTGGGGCAAGCCTACATTGGGATACAAGACGCGACGCAACAAGTCGACCGACAAGTGGATTGTGCGGCGGCGCGGCAAAAAGAAACGCTAGGCGTTGAATGTCTGATACGTTGTTGGTGAGTGACGGAGGTGATAAGGGATGTCGAGATCACTGAAAAAAGGACCGTTCGTAGAACCCAAGCTGTTGCGCCGGGTTGAAGAGATGAATCAGCCTGGGGTGCCCAAGCGAGTGATCAAGACCTGGTCGCGGGCATCGACGATCTTTCCGCAGATGGTGGGTCATACGATCGCTGTGCACGATGGGCGACGCCATGTGCCGATTTACGTGAGCGAGAACATGGTCGGACACAAGCTGGGTGAGTTTGCGCCCACCCGCACCTTCCGGGGCCACATCAAGAAGAAGGAACGCAAAACCCGGGCAAGGGACTGATAGGGGGCTGGCATGGAGGATTTCGAAGTCCGGGCTCAGAACCGGCATGTGGGGCAATCAGCGCGCAAGGTTCGCCTGGTCGTGGATCACGTTCGGGGCATGGATGCCTTGCGGGCGATGGGTGTGTTGAAAGTAATGCCGCAGCGCGCTGCGACACCGGTCTACAAGTTGATCAAGTCGGCTGTGGCGAACGCAGAGAACAACTTTGGGATGATGCCCGAAGATCTGTATATTGCCCAGATTTGGGCCGATGAAGGGCCGACCCGTCGTTGGCGCCGATTTGGAGCCCGTGGGCGGTATAAACCGATATTGAAGCGCTCGTCGCACGTTTCTGTAGTCTTGCGCGAAAGAACGCCGACAGAGAGCTAGGAGGGGGAACTGCATGGGGCGGAAGGTACATCCGTACGGCTTTCGATTAGGATACATTCGCGAATGGAAGGCGCGCTGGTATGCCGAGCGGGGCGAATATGCGGATCTGCTCACGGAGGATCTGGAGGTTCGCCGGTTTATACGCAAGGAACTGGGGCATGCCGGCATTTCAAATATTGAGATCGAGCGGTTCCCCAGAGCGAAGCATTTGGCGGTCAAGATCTGGACGGCCAAACCGGGTATCGTCATCGGGCGCAAGGGGGCGAACGTGAACGTTTTGCGTCACACCCTGGAAGAGATGACGGGCAAAAAGGTTCACGTCGACGTCCAGGAAGTGGAACGACCCGAACTGGATGCCTACCTGGTGGCCGAAGGGATCGCGCAGCAGATCGAGCGGCGCATTTCTTTCCGGCGGGCGATGAAGCAGGCTGTGCAGCGAGCCTTGCGCTTTGGCGCCGAAGGGGCGATGGTGTCCTGCGGGGGCCGCTTGTTTGGCGCGGAAATGGCCCGCTCGGAAACCACTCGCGAGGGCCAGGTTCCACGACACACACTGCGTGCGGACATTGATTATGCCCAAGCAGAAGCGCTGACCACGTATGGCCGGATCGGCGTCAAGGTGTGGATCTACAAGGGCGAGGTGTTGCCTGAGAAGGAACAGGTTGAGGAAATCGTCGCCTAGCCCGCGCGGTTCGTGACCCATTAGAGGGAGAGTATATCATCATGTTGATGCCCAAGCGTACCAAATATCGCAAACAACATCGGGGACGAATGAAGGGTCAAGCGACCCGCGGCAATTCCCTGTCCTTTGGTGAGTATGGTTTGCAGGCTCTGGAGCCGTGCTGGATGACCAGCCGCCAGATCGAGGCTGCACGCCGGACCATCACCCGACGGGTGCGCCGTGGCGGCAAGCTCTGGATCCGGGTCTTTCCCGATAAGCCAGTGACGGCCAGGGCAGCGGAAACCCGCATGGGCAAGGGGAAGGGTTCGGTGGAATACTGGGTAGCCGTGATCAAGCCCGGACGCTTGATCTTTGAGCTGTCTGGTGTGCCCGAAGAGGATGCCCGCGAAGCGATGCGGTTGGCTTCGCACAAGTTGCCGATCAAAACCCGGTTCATCAGCCGCGAAGATGCTGTTGGAGGCGCAGGATGAAGTCACGGGAAATCTGGGAAATGACCCCCGATGAGATCCGGACCAAGTTGCAGGAGGCGCAAGCCGAATTGTTTAACTTGCGATTCCAGTTCTCTATCGGGCAGATGCAAAACAACGCTCGTTTGCGCGTGATGCGCAAGGATATTGCCCGCTTGCACACGATCCTGCGGGCAAAGCAGTTGCAGAGTATGCAGAAGCAGGTGACGGAATGAGGGAACGGAAAAGAATTCTGGTCGGGCGCGTGACGAGCAATCGCATGGACAAGACGGTCATCGTTCAGGTAGAGCGCCAGAAACGGCACCCTTTGTACGGCAAGGTGATCACCATGCGCAAAAAGTACAAAGCCCACGATGCCGAAAACCAGTGCCAGATCGGCGATAGGGTCAGTATGGTCGAATCCCGTCCCCTGAGCCGGGAAAAGCGATGGGTGGTCACTGAAATCCTGGAACGAGCCTGATTTCTGAGAACGGGTCCCTACCCGGCCGTGACGGTCCCGCAATGGTTCTGGAATCACGTGCATCGGGGAAGGCTGGAGGATAACTATGATTCAGCAGGAGAGCCGGTTAAAAGTAACCGACAACACAGGGGGCAGAGAGATCCTGTGCATCCGAGTGATGGGTGGCTCTACGCGACGCTACGGCGGTGTGGGCGATGTGATCGTCGCCACGGTCAAGAGCGCTGCACCGGGCGGATCGGTCAAAAAAGGGGATGTCGTCAAGGCGGTCATCGTTCGCACGGTCAAGGAAGTGCATCGGCGGGACGGTACGTATATCAAGTTTGACGACAATGCCGCTGTGATTTTGGACGATCACCAGAACCCCAAGGGGACGCGTATCTTTGGCCCAGTGGCCCGTGAACTTCGCGAGTTGGGTTTTATGAAGATCGTCTCGCTGGCGCCCGAAGTTTTGTAAGGGGATGGTGGAGAGTAGACATGGAACGGATTAAAAAGGGCGATACAGTCCGAGTCATTGCCGGTGGGGATGCGGCGGCTGCGCGTCGACAGGGCAAGACGCTCCAGGGCACTGTGCATCGAGTGGTCAAAGGCTACCGGATCGATCGGCGTCACCGCAAGTTGCATCGCGATTACAACAAGGATCGGGTGGTGGTGCAGGGGGTCAATCTGGTCATCAAGCACCAGCGCCGCACAGGCAACGTGCGGACGCAGGTGGGCCGGATCGAGCGAGAGGCTCCGATCCATATTTCCAACGTGATGTTGGTCTGCCCATCGTGCAAAGAGGCGACACGGATCGGGTTCCGGGCGTTTGAAGATGGCTCCAAGGCCCGGTATTGCAAAAAGTGTAACGAGACCATCGAATAAGTGTCGCGTGACACTCGATGTTGGGGAGTTGAGTGATGCCAAGAATGAAGGACCTTTACAGCGAGCAGGTGGTGCCCGCCATGGAGAAGGAACTGGGTTATACCAACATTATGCAGGTGCCCCGCCTGACCAAGATTACGGTCAATATCGGCTTGGGAGAGGCCCTGCAAAACGCCAAAGCGCTGGATGCAGCGGCCCAGGACCTGATGATGATCACGGGGCAGAAGCCGATTATCACGCGGGCGCGCAAGTCGATCTCCAGTTTCAAGCTTCGGGAGGGCAACCCCATTGGAGTCAAAGTGACGCTGCGGGGCGACCGCATGTGGGACTTTTTTGACCGGCTGTGCAACGTGGCCTTGCCGCGCCAGCGCGACTTTCGCGGGATTTCGCCCGATGCCTTTGACGGTCGAGGAAACTATAGTTTGGGCTTGCGGGAGCAGTTGGTGTTCCCCGAGATCGACTATGACAAAATCGACAAGATCCGGGGGATGGAGATCACATTTGTGACCACTGCCCAAACGGATGAGGAAGGTTATCATCTACTGCGGCTTTTGGGCATGCCCTTCGGGGGTCGCTAGAGTCGCTGTCGTACCGCAAGCATTGGCTTGTAAGAGGGAGGAATTGTGGCCAAGAAGAGCATGATCGTCCGAGAAACCAGGCGAAAGTATCCGACCCGAGTGCGGAACCGGTGCAGTCGTTGTGGACGGCCGCGGGGGTATATGCGGAGGTTCCGGTTGTGCCGGATCTGCTTCCGTGAATTGGCAAACCAGGGCATGATCCCTGGTGTAATCAAATCGAGTTGGTAATCGTCGCCGGTTTTGTGGTGGACGAACTGTAACTTGAGAAGTGGGGTGGCGTTATGCCTACGACGGATCCGATTGCTGACATGCTGACCCGAATTCGAAATGCGCAGATGGTGCGTAAGCAGTATGTGCTCATACCGAGTTCCAAGATCAAAGTTGCGATTGCGCAGACTTTGTTGGATGAAGGCTTTATCCAGGGGTATGAAGTGACGAAGGAAAGCCCTCAGCCAAACATTCGGCTGTGGCTCAAATATGATGCGCGTCGCCGTCCTGTGCTGGCTGGCATCAAGCGCGTGAGCAAGCCTGGTCGCCGTGTGTACAAGGGCAAGCAAGAGCTTCCCTGGGTATTTAGCGGCCTGGGTATCGCCATCGTGAGCACACCCAAGGGCGTCATGACCGATCGAGAAGCTCGGCGCCAGGGTGTGGGTGGTGAGATTCTGTGCTACGTTTGGTAAGGGGGAACCTATGTCTCGTGTTGGATTGAAACCTATCCCTTTGCCAGGGAAAGTGGAAGTGGACATTCGGGGCAGCCATGTGGTGGTCAAAGGGCCCAAGGGGCAGTTGGAACGGTCCTTTCATCGGGATATGGAGATCGTTCTCGAAGACGGAATCTTGCTGGTCAAGCGGCCCACCGATAACCGGATGCACCGAGCTATGCATGGCCTGACCCGTGCTTTGTTGGCAAACATGGTCACGGGTGTGTCTGAGGGATATAGCAAGACACTCGAAATTGAAGGCACTGGATACCGGGCCGAAGCGCCGGATCCCGCCAAGTTGACCCTTTTTGTGGGCTATTCCCATCCGATCGAGATGATTGCGCCGCAGGGCATCACCTTTGAGGTGCCCAGGGGCGGGCGCTCGATCACGGTCCAGGGAGTGGACAAGGAAATGGTTGGCGAGATTGCCGCGCGCATTCGGCGGCAGCGGCCTCCCGAGCCGTACAAGGGCAAGGGCGTTCGGTACGCGGGCGAGTACGTGCGACGGAAAGCGGGTAAAGCCGGCAAGGTCGGCAAGTAGAAGGTAGGAGGACTGATGGACAAGGCGAAAGAAAAACGCCTGGCGCGTCAGCGTCGCCATGCACGGGTGCGCAAGCACGTCATGGGCACCCCGGAGCGTCCCCGACTGTGTGTGTTTCGCAGCCTGAAGCACATTCATGCCCAGGTGATCGATGATACCCAGGCTCACACACTCGTCTCGGCGTCCACGCTGGATGCGGAGGTGCGGGAGCAGTTGGCTGGGAAGAATAAGGAAGCCCAGGCAGAGGTGGTGGGCCAGGTGTTGGCCAAGCGCGCCAGCGAGGCGGGCATCCAGTCCGTGGTCTTTGACCGGGGTGGATACAAGTATCATGGCCGGGTCAAGAGCCTGGCAGATGCTGCACGCAAGGGCGGTTTGCAG
>CAYVLO010000127.1:0-8519 GCA_964452125.1 uncultured Anaerolineaceae bacterium
TGCCTGCCAACTGCTTCTCCCGCTCCTCAAGGCGAGGAAAGAGCTGATAGACAAACTCGAGGGCCTCCAGTTCTTTTTTCTTGTCATTGACCGCATAGGCGCCCAGGAGCAGGTTTTCGCGGACCGACATGTTGGTAAAGAGGTTCAACTCTTCCGAAATGTAGCTGATGCCCAGGCGGCTGACCGCATGCGCTGACATGCGCCCAATACTCTGCCCCTTGAACAACACCTCCCCACTCTTGGGGGCCAACAGGCCCGAGATGGTTCGCAGGGTCGTGGTCTTGCCTGCCCCATTGGGACCTATGAGGGCCACAAGCTCCCCCTCGCTCACCTGCAACGAGACGTCCCACAGAATCTGCAAAAAGTCATACCCTGCATTCAGATCCTTAAGCTCAAGCATGGGCCACCACCTCCTCGCCCAGGTAGGCTTCGATCACCTTGGGGTTGGTCATAACCTCCTGCGGGGTTCCCTGGGCAATGGGCGTGCCGTATTGGATGACCAACACCCGCTCACAGATGCCTGTGATGACCTTCATGATGTGCTCCACGACGATCATGCCCACGCCCATCGTGTCGCGGATGCGAAGGATAAGCGCCATCATCGCATCCAACTCGGCCGGGGTCAGGCCCGAGGCCAGCTCGTCGAGGAAAAGCAGCTTGGGGCCACAGGCAAGGGCCCGGGCCAGATCCAGGCGTTTGAGCTGCACCGCGTTGAGGCGCTCGGCAGGTGTGTGGATGTCCAAGGGAAACTGGACAAATTCGAGAGCCTCCAGGGCGCGCTGGCGCGCCGGGGTAGGGCTGCTGTGATCGGCGCCAAAGACGGCCCCCACCATCACATTCTCCAGGGACGTCAGCTTGGGGAAGGGTCGCGGGATCTGAAACGTTCGCGAGAGCCCGCGACGGCACATGACCTCGGCCGAGGCGCCCGTGCTGTCATGGTTGGCAAAAAGCACCTTTCCCGAGGTGGGCCTGTAGGTGCCAGCCACGCAGTTTAGAAACGTGGTCTTGCCTGCCCCATTCGGCCCGATGAGGCCCACGATCTGCCCAGCGTCCACTTCCAGGTTGACATTGTTGACAGCCGTGAGACCGCCAAAGTTCTTGACGATTCGTTCAGCATGGAGTAGCATGCACTCTCACCTCCAAAGTCCTGGCTCCGACGCCCAGACCAGGATGGGTGGCGCGCCGGTTCTTCTCGGCGCGCCACCCGATGTACCATCCTCAACTAGGGCTTCGGTTCGATCTGCTTCTCAGCCCACTCGGGCGGATAGACGATCTTGGACTCGCCGTCCATGTACTGCAACACCGGGAAGATATAGTAGCCTTTGCCCGTCACCGGGTCGGGCACCGTCTCTGGCGTGTACTTGTATTCGTTCATGACGATGCCACCGGTGTACGACCAGTTCCCCGTCTGGATCTGGTCCTTGGCAAACGCCGCCAGGTTCTCGCTGGTCAGCTCGCCCTCTGCCGCGTACACCGCCTTGGCCACTTCGATGAAAAAGTTCGTGCCGTCAAAGGCCAACCCCGCCGCCGACGGACTCGGCGAAAAGCCATTCTTGGCCTCGAATTCTTCGGCAAACGCCTTGCCTTCATCCGTCGCCCAACCAGGAATCTGGTCCAGGACATAGTTCGACGAACTCCCCGTCGACTCGTACCACTCGCCAAACCAGCCCAAGCCGTCGGCGATGATCAGGCTCTTCAGCCCCACCTCGTCCGCCTGCTTGATCAGCGCCGAGAAGGAGGGCAACGCCGTGCTCGTCCCCGCAATTACCGCCGGGTTCAGGTCGTTCAGCTTGTTCAGCAGCGGGTAGAACTCGGTCTGGTCGATGCCAAAGTACTCTTCGGCCACCGTCTTCCAGCCCACGGCCTCCAACTGCCCCTTGATGGCCCCTCCAAAGCTCCGACCCCAGTCGGTGTCCTCGCCATAGATCGCCACCGTCTTGGACTCGGGCGCCCACGCACCCGACGCTATCGCGTCTTCCAACGCATCCACATACAACTGCGTCAGCTTTTCCGGCGTCGGCCACCACTTGTTCACCCAGTAAAAATACTTTTCCGGGTCCGACCGCCACGTCTCGTTCACCACTTCCGTGGCCCCGTACGGCGCAAAGTGCGGCACCTTGTACTTGGCCGCGATCTCCATGCACGAGACCGCCACCGAGCTGTGCCAGTTCAGAATGGCCGCCTGCATGCCGTTTTGGACAATGGCCTGCTCATAGGCTTGCGCCCCCTTGGCCGGGTCGGATTGCGAGTCCACCCAGACCGGCTCGATCTTGTACTTGCCGATCTGCCAGTCGATGGCGTCCAGGGCCATCGTCGCCGCCATCCTGAACTCGTCTCCCGTCCGGGCGCTCGGCCCGCTGAGCGGCGCCAAAACCCCCAACTTGAATACCTCCGTCGCCTCTTCCTCGACTGGAGCAGCAGGAGCTACGGGCGTCTCGCCGCGGGGGGTCAACGGCTGCTCAGCCCATTCGGGTGGATAGATGATCTTGGATTCGCCTTCAAAGTACTGCAACACGGGAAAGATATAGTAGCCTTTACCCGTCACCGGGTCGGGCACCGTCTCTGGCGTGTACTTGTATTCGTTCATGACGATGCCACCGGTGTACGACCAGTTCCCCGTCTGGATCTGGTCCTTGGCAAACGCCGCCAGGTTCTCGCTGGTCAGCTCGCCCTCTGCCGCGTACACCGCCTTGGCCACTTCGATGAAAAAGTTCGTGCCGTCAAAGGCCAACCCCGCCGCCGACGGACTCGGCGAAAAGCCATTCTTGGCCTCGAATTCTTCGGCAAACGCCTTGCCTTCATCCGTCGCCCAACCAGGAATCTGGTCCAGGACATAGTTCGACGAACTCCCCGTCGACTCGTACCACTCGCCAAACCAGCCCAAGCCGTCGGCGATGATCAGGCTCTTCAGCCCCACCTCGTCCGCCTGCTTGATCAGCGCCGAGAAGGAGGGCAACGCCGTGCTCGTCCCCGCAATTACCGCCGGGTTCAGGTCGTTCAGCTTGTTCAGCAGCGGGTAGAACTCGGTCTGGTCGATGCCAAAGTACTCTTCGGCCACCGTCTTCCAGCCCACGGCCTCCAACTGCCCCTTGATGGCCCCTCCAAAGCTCCGACCCCAGTCGGTGTCCTCGCCATAGATCGCCACCGTCTTGGACTCGGGCGCCCACGCACCCGACGCTATCGCGTCTTCCAACGCATCCACATACAACTGCGTCAGCTTTTCCGGCGTCGGCCACCACTTGTTCACCCAGTAAAAATACTTTTCCGGGTCCGACCGCCACGTCTCGTTCACCACTTCCGTGGCCCCGTACGGCGCAAAGTGCGGCACCTTGTACTTGGCCGCGATCTCCATGCACGAGACCGCCACCGAGCTGTGCCAGTTCAGAATGGCCGCCTGCATGCCGTTTTGGACAATGGCCTGCTCATAGGCTTGCGCCCCCTTGGCCGGGTCGGATTGCGAGTCCACCCAGACCGGCTCGATCTTGTACTTGCCGATCTGCCAGTCGATGGCGTCCAGGGCCATCGTCGCCGCCATCCTGAACTCGTCTCCCGTCCGGGCGCTCGGCCCGCTGAGCGGCGCCAAAACCCCCAACTTGAATACCTCTGTGGTTTCTTCGGCAGGCGCAGCAGGGGCCGCGTCCGTGGGAGCCTCGGCGGGCGGCTTTTCGGTCGGATCAGGCGCCGGCGTCGCCCCGCAGCCCGCAACGCCAAACAGCAGGGCCACGATGACGAACCAGGACCACAGTCGAACATGCTTGGACAACATTGTATCTTTCCTCCTCAGGTGCATTTCCGTGGATTATGTACAGAAACTCTTTCGGCTACCAAAACTCAACCACCTCATTCCAGGAGCATCACCTCCTTGCCTTGACGACACCAAGCTCAACCCATACAGGGCGAAACAACCTCGCATGCGTACACTTGGTCCGAGTGTCTCGATAAACGCGCAATCACGAACGTTTTCATCCGATATCGGATCCGCGCCCATCCATCGCGGAAGCGAGGGTCGCCCTTCTTTCGGCTGCCCGCTTAGGCCTTTTTCTGGCGCTGGCGGAATCCCTTTAGATAGCGCATGGAATACTCGTCGCGACCCAAGGCCAGGTCTGCTGCCAGAATGTAGGAACGCACTTTGGCGGCGTCGACGATGGGGCAGTTCAGGCCCCGGTCGATGGCCATGGCCAGGAAGGCGCCGTTGAGAATTTCCCGGTCGGGCAAGCCAAAGGAGACGTTGCTGGCGCCCAGGGCCAGGTTGACGCCCAGCTCTTCTCTGACCAAGCGGATGGCCTCCAGGGTAACCAAGCCCGCCTGCGCGTCGGCGCCGACAGTCAGCGCCAGGCAGTCGATGAGGATGTTCTCCCGCGGGATGCCCAACGCCTCTGCCCGGTCCACGATCTTTTTGGCCACCGCCAGACGGTCTTGGGCGGTGGGCGGAATGCCCGTCTCGTCCATGGCCAGGCCAATGACCGCAGTCCCATACTCAGCCACCAGGGGCAGGACGCGTTTCAGGCTGGCTTCCTCGCCATTGACCGAGTTCACCAAGGGCTTGCCATCGGGGTTCAGCTCCTTGTGGGCCGCCAGGGCAACGGCCAGGGCCTTTTCGTCGGCCGTGTCAATGGCCAGGGGCACATCCACCGTCTCCAGGACCAGCTTGACGGCCTTGGGCAGCAGATCGACCTCGTCGACCCCTGCCGCGCCGACGTTGACATCCAGCAGGTCGGCGCCCGCTGCCACCTGCTCCAGCGCCTCTTGCCGCACCACCTCCAGGTTGCCGGCCAAAAGCGCCGCGGCCAATTTTTTCTTGCCCGTCGGATTGATCCGCTCGCCGAGAATGACGGTCGGCCGGCCTTCGCCGATGACTACCTTCTTGCCCTTTCCTTTCAGTACGGTCTCCATCAAATTCATACCTCCTCTTCGGTTCTGTATCCCACTTTATAGGACAGTACGAAGCTCTTGCTGAAACTCGAGGATATGCTGCCGGATGAGGGCCTCTGCCCGGTCCTCGTCCCTGGCTTCCAGCGCCGCCGTGATCTCCACGTGCTGCTCCATGGCGTGCCGCACGGTGCCCATACGGTCGAGGGCCATGTGCCACAGGCGAAAACTCTGGGCGTGCAGGCGGCGAAGGGGTTCAGCGATAAACTCGTTGTCGGCTGCTTCGTAGAGTAGGTCGTGAAAGGCCTCGTCAATGTGCATCAAGGCCCGCCGGTCGCTATCGGGCACCAGGCACAGTTGGCCGGTGATGGCTTTCATCTCGCACAACTGCTCGGGCAGGATGCGCTGGGCTGCCAGGCGGGCGCAGAACCCTTCCAACACCAGGCGCACTTCGAATATCTTTTGCAGGTCGGTGATGCTGATATCGGCCACAAACATGCCACGTCGGGGAGCAAAAAAGACGAGGTCTTCGGCGGAGAGCCTTTGCAGCGCCTCGCGGATGGGGGTGCGACCTACCTGAAGATCTTCGACCAAGGCCTGCTCATCGACAGGCGCCATAGGAGGGAGTTCGAGGGTGATGATCTTGTGCCGGATGAGGTTGTAGGCCTTGTCGCTCAGCCTGACAGGTATACCCCTTGGGTCCTGCATGGTGCTCCTTGGGCTGCCTTCCCCACAACGCTCAGTCTGCGGAAAAGCGAAACCTCGGATCCTTATTGCTACAACGACGCCGGTATATCTGAAATATATCTATGGTACACACAGAGTATATCATACCCTGTGGCGCTTGTCAAGTGCCAATTTGTGTTGTGTGATTTGTGTTGGTTTACGGCTTGCAAAGTCGGCCATTCGATCTGATTCGGCGCTCGCCGCCCCGTGTCCGCACGGCACCGTCGTCGGGGGCGGCTTGCACCTATGGCAGGCCGCCGCGCCCCGAGGACGGGGGGCGGAGCAATAGACCTCCGAGGTTTTGGAAACCTCGGAGGTCTTGGCGGCGACGGTGGAGCGAGGCGGCAGGCTGCCGCCTGAGCGGAAAAGGCCTGGGTCTGGCGTCCCAGGTCGAGCGGACGAGTGATGAAACTCGGTTTCTCCTCTCGCGATGGTCCAATGCGATGGCCCGACACACACACCGGGCATCAATTGGCATATCGCGCCGGTGGTGGTATAATGGCCCGGAGTCGGGGAATCAGGCCCCAACTCAAAATTCGGATGGCAGCCAGACTGCCGCGCCAGGGAGGTAGCATGCCCCACTTGACTTTGGAGTACACAGACAACATCACCCAGGAGATCGATTTCCAGGCGCTCTTTGCCCAGCTTCACCAGATTTTGGCCGACGTGGGCGGAATCGCCATCGCCAACTGCAAAAGCCGCGCCATCTGCCTGAACGAGTATCGCATTGCCGACGGGCGGACCGAGCACGCCTTTGCCCACCTGATGATCCGTTTTCTCGAAGGTAGAGCAGCCCACCTCAAGCGCGAGATCGGCGTCCAAAGTGTAGAAGCGTTGCGCGCGGCCTTTGCACCTTCCTTCGGTCCCTTTGAGATGCAGGTCAGCGCCGAGATCCAGGACATCGAACGACAGATGTACCACAAATATCCGTAGGCTCTGATTGCATCCCTACCACACCACACAACGAAAGGCCTGTATGTTCCAAGAACGCATCGAGTTTATCAACCGGCTGGCCGTGGAAGCCGGGCAGTTGACCTTGGCTGGGTTTGGCAAGTGCGACCAGATGCCCAAAGATGGGCAGGAATACGACATTGCCACCGAGTACGACCTAAAATCAGAGAGGCTGGTCCGAGAGCGGATCGCAGAAGCCTTTGGCGAGCCGGTGCTGGGCGAAGAAGGGGGCTTGCTCGGCGATCCGGAGGTGGCCCGCCATCATGTGTGGATCGTCGACCCCATCGACGGCACCTTTAACTACCAACGCGGCGTGCCCACCTATGCCGTCAGCATTGCCTATTGCCAGGAAAGCGTGCCGGTGTGTGGGGCCGTCTACCTGCCGGTGCTCGGCCAGCTCTGTTATGCTGCTCAGGGGGAGGGCGCCTTTATGCGCCAAGACGGCGCTGATACCCCAGAGCCCCTTCGAGTGAGCAAGGAACGGGATCTGAACAAGCTGTTCATTGGCTTTGCCGGCAATGGCTTGTATCGATTGACTGCCGCTTGCGAACGAGAACAGATCCCACGGCGATGCCTGCGCGTGATCATGGCCGCGGCCCAGGACCTGGCCCTCATCGCCGCCGGGCGGATGGACCTCTATCTCCACGATTCCCTGTATCTGTGGGACTGCGCCGCCGGAGACATTCTCCTGCGCGAGGCGGGCGCCCCAGGCCTCTTTGACTATCAGCGGGCGCCGATCTTTCCCCACTACCTGGAGCGCCACCTGGACGGCGGGAACCCCAATGGCTTTACCCTGGTAGCCACGTCGAGCTATGATCTGTTCGAGGAGCCTGCCCGGCGCATCCTGACCTCGGCCGGCTACCAGCTCTGAAAAAGCCCAATTCTCCGCAGGGGCAACCTGCCAAATCACATAGGCATCAAGGTAGGGGCGCGGCGGGCGAGGCATCTCAAGGACCACTCCGCCCAGTGCGCCACCTTGAACACGGGACAGCCTCCCTGGCTCGGCACAACCGTTGGTGGGATGCCGTCGCCCCTACGGCTCAATCACCTAATCCTCTGTAGGGGCGAGGCATCCCAAAGAGCCCGTTGCCGGGAAGCCGTCGCTCCTACATGATTGCGAGGGCATTGTTGTAGCCCTGCACGGTCCTTGGGGCGATTTGGCTTTCACCCGAAAGCTTGGTATAATGGCCTGTGCTTTGCTCGCCGACTCTGGCAAGACGAGGTGGCGCGTCTTGTGCGCTGAGGGCCCACGTATCCTCAGCGCATCGCTGTGTCTGCTTGCCGGGGAAGACACTCTTGGAGGATGTATGAAAGAACCTATGAAACGAATGGGGATCCTGCTCGCGGCGATAGCCATCCTGGCTGTGACGCTGGCCTGTTCCAGCGATGGCCTGCTATCTCGCACGGACGATCCCACTGCGACGCCGACCAAAACGCCGAAACCGACCTTTACGGCCACCCTGCCGCCGACCGACACCCCGATCCCAACAGACACGCCGTTACCGACCGACACGCCGACGCCGGTGACGCCGACCAATACGCCCATCATCATGACGGCGACCTTTACACCCGAGCCGACCGCTACTCCGGCGCCGACTAATACGCCGGTGCCGCCCAAGCCCACGGCCAAGCCCAAACCCAGGGCCACCAACACACCCACGCCCAGGCCCCAGCCCACCAACACGCCCAGACCTCAGTTCGCCTGGTCGGGCACCGTGAGCGGAACCTTCCAGAACTGCGGCATCACCCGCGTGTTCGGCTTTACCCTGGACCGCAACAACGGGCTGGCGGGCGACATCTGGGTGCATTACTGGGCCGACGGCTGGAACGGTGCCTGGGCCAAGTCGTTCTGGACCGATTTTGGCGCCGGAACCTCGTGGAAGGGGGACGAAGGTAACTGGGACGGGTCCCTCAAAGAGTATCCTGTGGACGGGGTGTGGCACGTCTGCGTGGTTCCCAACGATGGCAGTTGG
>CAYVLO010000128.1:0-8514 GCA_964452125.1 uncultured Anaerolineaceae bacterium
CCCTACACCCGCGGCATCCACGCGACCATGCACCGCGGACGGCTGTGGACCATGCGCATGTTTTCCGGCTTTGGCACCGCCGAGGAGACCAACGCCCGCTACAAGTACCTGCTGGACCAGGGCGAGACCGGCCTATCGGTCGCCTTCGATATGCCCACCCTGTACGGGTACGACAGCGACGACCCCCAGGCCCTGGGAGAGTTTGGCAAGTGTGGGGTCGCCGTTTCCAGCCTGGCCGACATGGAAGTGCTCTTTGACGGCATCCCCGTCGACCGGATCACCACCTCGATGACCATCAACAGCCCAGCGGCCATCATCTGGGCCATGTACATCGTGATGGCCGAAAAGCGGGGCATTCCCATGGCCGCCCTGGGGGGCACCATCCAGAACGATATTTTGAAAGAGTATATCGCCCAGAAGGAGTTCATCTTTCCGCCCGAGCCCTCCATGCGGTTGGTGGTGGACACCTTTGAATTCGGTAGCCGCCACTTGCCCCGCTGGAACACCATCAGCATCAGCGGCTACCACATCCGCGAGGCGGGCGCCACCGCGGCCCAGGAGATGGCCTTTACCCTGGCCGATGGGCTGGAGTATGTGCGGTGGGGGGTGGAGCGCGGGCTGGATATCGACGAGTTTGCCCCCCGGCTGTCCTTCTTTTTCAACTCGCACAATGACTTTTTCGAAGAGATCGCCAAGTTCCGGGCCGCCCGCCGCATCTGGGCGCGCGAGATGCGCGAGACGATGGGCGCCCAAGATCCGCGCAGTTGGCTGCTGCGCTTTCACACTCAAACGGCAGGCTGTAGCCTGACGGCCCAGCAGCCGGAGAACAACATCGTGCGCACGGCATGGCAGGCGCTGGCGGCGGTGTTGGGTGGCACCCAATCCCTCCACACCAACAGCATGGACGAAGCCCTGGCCCTGCCCAGCGAGTACGCCGTCAAGGTCGCCCTGCGCACCCAGCAGTTGATCGCTCACGAGAGCGGGGTGACCAACTCGGTCGATCCCTTGGCCGGTTCCTACCTGGTCGAGTCCCTGACCAACCGCTTGGAACAGGAGGCCTACGACTATTTCGCCCAGATCCAGGCCTTGGGCGGCGTCATCCCTGCCCTGGAGCGAGGCTTTTTCCAGCGAGAGATCGCCCAGGCCGCCTATCGCTACCAGATGGAGATCGACCGCCATCAGCGGGCGGTCGTCGGCGTCAACAAGTATGTCGAGGATACGCCGCTCCACATCCCGCTCCTGGCGATAGATCCCCAGGGTTATGAACGGCAGGTAGCCCGGCTGGAGCGCCTGCGCCGCGAGCGCGACGGCGAGCAGGTCCGCACGGCCCTCGAAGCGCTGCGACAGGCGGCCCAGGGCTGCGACAACACCATGCCGTACATTCTGGACTGCGTGCGCGCCTATGCCACCCTGGGCGAGATCACCAACGTGTTCCGCCAGGTATTCGGCGAATACCGGGAACCGGTCTTGATGTAGTAGAAGCGGGCGAGTCTGGGCGCCATCGCGCGTTTCCCTGGCTCGACCCACACACAAAAAACGACAAACAGAGGTCACCGATGTCAGACAAGAAAATCCGAGTACTCGTTGCCAAACCCGGCCTGGACGGTCACGACCGGGGCGCCAAAGTGGTAGCCCGCGCCCTGCGCGACGCCGGGATGGAAGTCGTCTATACCGGCATTCGCCAGACGCCCGAGATGATCGCCGAGGCCGCCCTCCAAGAGGATGTAGACGTGATCGGCCTGTCGATTCTGTCGGGCGCCCATACGACGCTCTTTCCGCGAATCGTGGAGCTCTTGCACGCCCAGGGCCTGGACGACGTGCTGATCGTCGCCGGGGGCATCATCCCCGATGAGGACATCCCGGCTCTCAACGAACTGGGCATTCATGGCATCTTTGGCCCCGGCACCTCGACCGAAAGCATCGTTCGATTCATCCACGAGCGCGTTTCATGACCGATGGCCTTGCCGATCAAGTGTTGGCCGGGCAGCGTCGGGCCATTGCTCGGGCCATCAGCCTGGTGGAGGGCAACGACGCCGAGGCCCGGACGCTGCTGGCCGATCTCCACCGCAGCACCGGACGCGCCCACATTGTGGGGGTGACCGGCCCACCCGGCAGTGGAAAGAGCAGCCTGGTCAACGCCCTGGTCCTTCATCTCCGGCGAGGCGCCGGGGATCGACCCCCTAAAACCGTAGGCATCGTGGCTGTGGACCCTACAAGCCCCTTCACGGGAGGGGCCATCCTGGGCGACCGCATCCGTATGAGGGATCTGGCCGGCGATCCGGGCGTTTTCATCCGCAGCATGGCCAGCCGGGGGAACCTGGGGGGGCTGGCCTGGGCCACCGCCGACGCTGTCAAAGTGCTGGATGCAGCCGGGTTCGAGCTGATCATCATCGAGACGGTTGGCGTCGGCCAGGCCGAAGTGGACATTGCCCGCACGGCCCACACCACCGTCGTGGTCGAGGTGCCGGGTTTGGGCGACGACATCCAGGCCATCAAGGCCGGTATTTTGGAGATTGCCGACGTCTTTGCCGTCAACAAGGCCGATCTGGACGGCGCCGACCAGGCCGTTATGGCCTTGCAGATGATGTTGGATCTAAACCGGGCCGAGGGCCAGAGCGTCATGCACCATGGCCGGTTTCTGGATGTCCTGCAGGCCGTCCGGCCCCCTGAGGAATCGGCAGGCGGATCCCCTTGGCGCCCGCCCATCCACAAAACGGTGGCCACGCAGCGCAAAGGGATCGCCGAGCTTGCAGCGGCCATCGAGGCGCACCGAGAGTATCTGGCGCAATCGGGCGGACTGGTCTGGCGCGAGCGGGAGCGGGCCGCCGCCGAGTTGGAGATTGTCATCCAGCAGGAATCACTGCGCCGGGTCCTGGCCCTCACCGATCAAGCCACCTTGGCCGACCTGATCGACCAGATCGCCCACCGCGAACAGGATGCGTTCACCGCCGGGCAGTCGTTGCTTCGAATCACCGGGCAGGGAGGCTCGTGAGCATGTAAAGCATCCCCGCTTAGAGCCAGGCAACCGTGTGCCCCAATTCCTTGAGTTCTGTGTAGTGACAAGTCGATAACGCCAACAAAGGAGGCGCACTATGCTCCCACCCAAGATCCAAACCGGCCTTGCCGAGTTCGAGACGTACTCTCAGGATAATCGCCAGTTGCTTGAGCACCTGGCCATTGAAGGGCAAAAGCCCGAGGCGCTGGTCATCGCCTGTTCCGATTCTCGCGTGGCGCCCGAACTGCTGCTCCAAAGCGAGATGGGCGATCTCTTTGTGACCCGGAACATTGCCAATATCGTGCCTCCTTTTGGCACAGGTGAGATGGCTGTGGGAGCGGTTATCGAGTATGCCGTGCGGCATCTTCAGCTAGGACACATCATCGTCTGTGGTCATACCGATTGCGGAGGCATCAAGGCGTTGAACCATCCAGCCGACTGGAGTCGAGAGCCGCACATTGCTCGCTGGCTCGAGCATGCTCGCCCAGCCAAGACCAAAGTCGAGGCAAGCGGCACGCCACCCGAGGCGCAGCTCCTGGCTACAGTGCGGGAGAACGTGCGGCTCCAGTTGGAGCACCTTCGTTCCTACGATCTAATCCGCGAAGGGGAAGACGCGGGCGCCTTGGTTCTTCATGGCTGGGTCTATCATCTTGAGACAGGCCACGTCGAAAACTATGACCTATCCTCCGAACAATGGATCCCGCTGTCCGCTGGGCGGCCCGGCCTCGATGTTTGACTTTCCCTCCCTCTTTTGCTAAAATCGGGCTTCCGCTCAAGCGGAAGATCGAGGGGAGAGACTTTGAGACATTCGTTGATTCGAGGCAGCAGGCGTGCGTCCAGCATCCCGTGGCCTCTGGTGATCTCGGGGCTGGTGGCAAGCCTGCTGTTGGTTGGCTGTGGCCGCATCTTGCAGCCGCCCACTGCCACCCCCATGGCCCTGAGGGCAGTCACGCAGACCGACACGCCGCACCCGACGGCCACCCGGCGCGCGACCTTTACCCCTGTGCCGGCCACACCCTCCGACACGCCGACGCCGACCGTCACGCCGACGCCGATCATCTATGTCATCAAAAAGGGAGACACGCTGCTGGTGATCGCGCGCCAGTATGGGGTAACGGTGGACGCCATCCAGGAGGTGAACGGCATCAGCGATCCGCGCCGCCTGAGTATCGGCCAGGAGATCATCATCCCTTTGGTCCAGGCCGATGACCGGCCCACGGTGGTGCCCACGCCAACCCCGGTCGCCCTTCAAATCCAAGGACTGGCCTTCCATCGCACGCCCGTCGACAGTCTGTGGTGCATGGGCGAGGTTGTGAACCTGTCGGGCCATCCCGCCGAAGAGATCCAGGTCCAGATCTCGCTTCACGACGATCAGGGCCAGTTGCTGACCATGGGCTCGGCGTTCACCCAGCTCGATATTCTGGCAGCGGGGGCGCGGGCGCCGTTTGCGGTTTTGTTCGACGCGGCGCCTTCCAGCTTTGCCCAGTATCAGACCCGCGTGCTCAACGGCGTGCCGAGCACCCACCTGGGGCCGCGCTACCCTGATCTGACGATCTCTGAGGATTGGGGGCAATGGCTGGACGAGAACAACTACCAGGTGCAGGGCCAGGTTCAGAACACCGGCAACGCCGACGCCGAAAAGGTGGCCGTCGTGGTGACTCTGTACGATGAACAGGAGCACGTCGTAGGGGCCAGGACCATGGCCATTGAGGCCGATCTGTTTCTCAGTGGGGCCACGGCGCCCTTTGAGATGACGATTACGCCGATGGGGCCCGTGGATCACTATGCGATCCAGGTCCAGGGGTGGTGGGTTGGCTATCAAGCGCCCGTGGCCACTGGCACGCCCGAACCCACGGCCAATCCATAGGCGCGGGTTGGGCGCGGCGTATCCTCCCCAGGTGGATGGTGTTTTCGCTTACAGAGAACCTGTGGAGGAAGGATGTCAACATGACTACAGAGCCCAAGTCAGAGGAAGCCAAAATCTATGTCAACAAGATCGGGGGATGGTACCGGGTTGTGCGGGTCATTGTCAGCCTGCTGATCAAACTATTGACCCGGACCACCGTCGAAGGCCTGGAAAACATCCCCCGCAAAGGCCCGTATCTGTTGGTGACCAACCACCTACATTGGCTGGATTCGCCGGTGATCATGGCGACCTTTCCCTATCGCGCTCATGTCTTTGTGGCGGAAAAATGGCAGGATCATCCGTTTCTGAACCCCCTCTTTCGTTCCCTGGACGCGATTTTCGTGCAGCGAGGAGAGGTCGATCGGCAGGCTCTGCACAAGGCTCTGGAGGTCCTGCAAGGCGGAGGGATCCTGGGTTTGGCGCCCGAAGGCACCCGCAGCAAGACGGGATCGATGCAGCGGGGCCGCAGCGGCGCCGCCTACATGGCGCTGCGCACCGGCGTGGAGGTCGTGCCGGTGGCGGCCTATGGCCAGGAAACGTTCTCGACTGCGCTGCGGCATCTGCGCCGGCCGCGCATCCACGTGATGTATGGCCCGCCTTTTGCCCCACCTACTGTGGAGGGCAAGGCCAGCCCTGGCGAGGTGCACGCCTTTGCCGAAGAGATCATGTATCACCTGGCGGCCATGTTGCCGTCCGAATATCGAGGGGTGTACGGCGACGTGCCGGACAAACGACCCGACCTGCTGACCTTCTATGCCGCAGGGCGTTGAAACCCCACCCAAACAAGGAGTCGTGGAATGAAAAGACGAGGCTGTGGGCTAGGATGCATCGTTACGTTTTTGGGAGCTGCGCTGACTGTGTGCCTCCTGCCTCATCTCATAAGCAGCATCTATGCCTTGGTGAGCAGCTTGACCGATACGGAGGTCGCTACCAAGTGGCTGTGGGGCGATTGGATCAGCACCCTGACGGTGGTTCAAGAAAGCCGGGCCCTTTATATGGTCCTGGCTGAGGGACCTGTGTGTTGCGCGGGCATCCTGGCCCTGCTGATCGTCATCCTGGGGGCCGTGGCTGTGATCGCGGGCGTGGGCGGCTCGGTCGACGAGGATGCTACCGAGGAGCTGTTGGAAGAGGCCCTTGAGTATGACGATGACGAGTATGAAGACTATGGCGACTATGACGAGCAGGACGACTAGAGCCTGACCAACCCTCCATGCTGTTGCATTGTCCACTTGATATGTTTGGAAAGACATGGACCCCCGCTTGCGCGGGGGCGACGTTCATCAATTGATGCACCGTCATGCCCGCCGCGAGTACCCTCGCGCATAAGCGCCTGCGTACTCGCAGGCAGCATCCATCTTGCTTGCACTACGTCTTGGCTGACTGTGCAACAGTCCTGACTAATCCCCCGATTGCTGATTGTTCTCCGGTTCTATTGTATGGTATAATCGAGCCGCATAAGAAGCTCGCTGAAAAGGGAGCCAGAATTCGCCTTGGTCTGGCTCCTGAAGATCCGGCTTCTGCCAAGGAGAGCAACGGTCGTGGAACTCGTACTCACCCACGAGAATACCGACTTTGACGGTCTGGCCTCCCAGTTGGCTGCCTGGAAGCTCTATCCCCAGGTCAAGCCTGTGTTGCCGCGCCGCCCCAACCGTAACCTCCGCGATTTTCTCACCCTGTATTGGGACGAGTTGCCCTACATTCGATACGAGGATCTACCCCGCCGCATGGAGGTAGATCGCATCCTCCTGGTCGACACCCAGACGCTGGTGACCCCCAAAGGCCTGAGTGGCAACACGGCCGTCCAGATCATTGACCATCACCCTCTCAGCCGGGACCTGCCCCCCAACTGGACCTACTCGGGGGAAGAGGTAGGGGCAACCACGACTCTGCTGCTGGAAGAGATCATGGCCCAGGGCCTGGCTTTGACGCCGGTGGAGGCCACCTTGTTGGCCCTTGGTATCTATGAGGACACCGGTTCCCTCACCTATCCTACCACCACCGTGCGCGACCTTCGCTGCCTCACCTGGTTGGTGGAACGGGGAGCCAATCTGGCTGTGGTCAGCGACTTTTTGCACTATCCCCTGACCGACCAGCAGCTCGACCTGTACAACACCCTGCTCGATCATGCCGAGATCCTGAACTTTGCCGGGCACACCGTCGTGGTGTCGACGGCAACCGCTCAGGGATACGTCGAAGAGATCGCGACCCTGGCCCACAAGATCCGAGATCTGTACGACCCGGCAGGGCTTTTTCTCATCGTAGATCTGGGCGAGCATCTGCAAATGGTGGCTCGTTCCACCACCGATGCCATCGACGTGGGGGCCATCACCCAGCACTTTGGCGGCGGAGGGCATACGCGCGCCGCTGCGGCCCTGATCCGAGGGCAGAACCTGAGGGAGGCCCGCCAGAACCTCCTCGATCTGCTGGAACGCCAGATTCACCCCCTCGCAACCGTCGCCCAGATCATGTCGCATGGGGTCCGCACCTTGCCTCCCGACATCACGGTGGGCGAGGCGGCCGAAGAGATGCTCAAGTATGGCTTTGAGGGCTTTCCCGTCGCCGATGGCGATCACGTGCTGGGCATACTCTCCCGGCGAGAGATCGACCGAGCCCGGCGATTGAACCTGAGCGCGATGCCCGTCAGCCATTATATGACCAAGGGCGAGATTGTCGTCACGCCTTCTGATACGGTGGAGCGGCTTCAACAGGTGATGACCCAGTTCGGTGTGGGACAGGTGCCGGTGGTCGACAAGGGGCAGATCATCGGTGTGGTTACCCGCACCGACCTGATCAAACTCTGGTCGCCGCCCGCCCACACCCCACCCCGCCGCCGCAAGATCGCCGACCAGATCGAGGCCGCCCTGCCCAGGCCGCTCCTGGACCTTCTACAACAAGCCAGCAGCCTGGCCCAGGAGATGGGCATGCCCCTCTTTGTGGTGGGAGGGTTTGTGCGCGATCTGTTGTTGGGCGAACCAACCCTCGACATGGACCTGGTGGTCGAAGGCGATGCCATCGATCTGGCGCGCCGGCTGGCCCGGCAGGCGGGTGCCCGCACCCGCAGCCATCGCCGGTTCGGCACGGCCAAGATCATTCTGGAGGAACGCGAGGAGGAGTTTGGCATTTCCTCCCTCGATTTCGCCAGTGCCCGCATGGAATTCTATGCCCACTCGGCCGCCCTGCCCGAAGTGGAGCAGAGTTCCATCAAGGCCGACCTGCACCGCCGGGATTTCACCATCAACACCCTGGCCATCCGCCTCGATCCGCCCCACTATGGCCGCTTGCTCGATTTCTATGGGGGCGAGCAGGACTTGCACGAGGGCTTGGTCCGGGTGCTGCACAGCCTGAGCTTTATCGAGGATCCGACGCGAATTCTGCGCGCCGCCCGGTTCGAGCAGCGCCTGGGCTTTACCATCGAGGAGCGGACAGCCGAGTTGATCGACACCGCCCTGCCCATGCTGACGCGCGTCACCGGCGAGCGGATCCGCCACGAGCTCTACTTGATCCTGCGGGAACGAGAGCCGGAGCGGGTGCTCCGCCGGCTCGACGAGTTGAAGGCGCTGACCCGGATCCAACCGCGGCTGTCGGGTCTGGACGAAATCTGGGGTCAGTTCCG
>CAYVLO010000129.1:0-8463 GCA_964452125.1 uncultured Anaerolineaceae bacterium
ATCCTGATCATGATCGGCACTTTCTATTCCAAGAGCCTGTGGACCATGCTGGGCGTGACCATTCTCCTGAGTATCTTCGGTGGGTCCATTTTGACCTATCGCGCCGTGTTTATCCAGGTGAAAGAGTCGCCCTACATCGAGGCGGCGCGGGCCTATGGCGCCAGCAATGCCCGCGTCATCTTTGGCTACCTCATCCCGCGCATGATCCCGCTGCTCATCCCGCAGCTCGTGGTGCTGGTGCCCAGCTATGTCTTTCTCGAAGCTTCTCTGGCCGTCTTGGGTCTGGGCGACCCGACGCTGCCAACCTGGGGCAAGGTGATCAACGATGCCTATTCCAATGGCGCGCTGTACCAGGGGTTCTATTATTGGGTACTGCAGCCCGCCGTCCTGCTCATGATTACGGGTCTGGCCTTTGCCCTGGTGGGCTTTTCGCTGGACCGTATCTTTAACCCCAGACTGAGAGGACTGTGACGTCAATGTCCCAAAATAATATGCTTCTCCGTGTGGAAGACCTTGTGCTCCATTTTCGCACCACCAAGGGGGTTGTCCAGGCGGTTGATGGTGTCAGCTTTGACCTGGCCCACAACGAAGCCATTGTGGTCCTGGGTGAATCGGGCTGCGGCAAGACCTCTCTGGCCAAAGCCGTCCTGCGGCTTTTGCCTCGCAACGTGGAAACCTACACCGGCAAGATCTTTTTAAAGGACCGGGAGTTGATGGGTCTCAGCGATGAAGAGTTTCGCCGGGACGTGCGGTGGGTCGAGATGTCGATGGTGCCCCAGGCGGCTATGAACGCCCTGAACCCCGTTCTGCGCGTGGGCGATCAGGTGGCCGAGCCCATGATCGTCCACCACGAACTGAAAAAAGAAGAGGCCATGGTCCAGGCCCGCAAGATGTTCCAGCATGTGGGTGTGCCGGTCGGGTTCATCAACCGTTACGCCTTTGAACTCAGCGGCGGCATGCGCCAGCGGGTGGCTATCGCCATGTCGTTGGTCACCGCTCCCAGTTTGGTCTTTCTCGACGAGCCCACGTCGGCCCTGGATGTGTTGACCCAGGCCAACATCTTTAACGTGCTCAAGCGCCTCAAGCAGGAACTCGAGGTGAGTTTCATCCTGATCACCCACGATATCGCCACCTCCAGTGAACTCGCCGACCGGGTGGCCGTCATGTATGCCGGCCAAATGGTGGAATTGAGTGACGCGCGCAGCTTTTTCACCGATCCCTTGCATCCCTATTCGAAAAAGCTGATGGCCAGTGTGCCCAAGTTGCGGGTCGACCAGGAACCGGACTATATCACCGGCCAACCCCCAAGCCTGCTCAACCCACCGGCGGGGTGCCGCTTCCGAGACCGCTGTCCGTCGCGTTTTGACCGTTGCGATGAGGAGCCGCCCATGTTTGGGTCCTCTCGGCACAAGGTCAAATGTTGGCTGTATGCCTCAAGTTAGGAGCATGACATGGTTGTTGGCATAGATGTGAACCTTCAGGAAACCTTACACCCTGCGGTAGGCAATGGAAACGGAGACACCCGCGAAGCACTGCTTCAGATCCAGGACCTCCACGTGTGGTTCGAGCTGCGCAAGTTCGGCCTCGGACATGCCGGTTACGTACGAGCCGTGGACGGGGTCGATTTTACCCTGCACAGCGGCGAAGCCATCGGCGTGGTAGGCGAAAGCGGCTGCGGCAAGTCCACTTTGATGAAGACCATCCTGGGGCTCAACCGGCCCACCCAGGGCGATGTCATCTTTGCGGGCGAAAATCTGAACGCGCTGAGCGTCCGCGAGATGCGCGCCTATCGCTCTCTCGTGGGGTATGTGCAGCAAGATCCCTATGGCGCCCTTCCGCCCTTTATGAATCTACAGCGCATCCTCGAAGAGCCGATGATTATCAACGGCGTAAAGAGCAAAACGGAGCGACTGGAGCGCATCCACAAGGTTCTGACAGAGGTCAAAATGACCCCCGTCGAGGACTTTTTAGAGAAATTTCCCCACATGCTGAGCGGAGGGCAGCAGCAGCGCGTGGTCATCGCCCGGGCGATGATCATGGAGCCCAAGCTGATCGTGGCCGATGAACCGGTCTCGATGCTCGATGCTTCGGTTCGCGTCGAAATCCTCAAGCTGTTGCGGGGCCTGCAGGATAGCCACGATCTGGCTGTGATCTATATCACCCATGACCTGTCCACGGTGCGCTATTTCTCTGAGCGCATCTTTGTGATGTATGCTGCCAAATTGGTGGAAAAGGCCAAGGTCGACGACCTGCTGCGCAATCCCCTGCACCCCTATACCCATGCGCTGCTGGAGGCCACGTCGGACCCGGATTACAAAAACGCCCTGACGTACAAAGAGGTGCCTCCCGGGGAACCGCCCAGCCTGATCGATCCGCCGACGGGCTGCCGCTTTCATCCGCGGTGTCCCCACGCCATCGAAGGCCTGTGCGAGGTGGAGGTCCCGCCCGACTTTGAGCCGGAACCCGTTCACCAGGTGGCTTGCTGGCTGTATCGATGACGCGCCTTGATCCCAGAGCCCTGTTGGCCATCGGCTTGACCCTGATGGTCATCGGCTGGGTCCTGCCCTTTCTGATGATGCTCGACGTGATCCCGTCGGGCTTTTTTCTGAACTTTTTTTCGTTCGCGGCGTCGACGCTGGGCCTTTTCTTGGGCATCATCGGCATTGCCATCCTGGGACCCTTTCGACGGAAGTAAGGGCTGCTGCCGTTCGGAACGATCCGCGCCGCTCCCCCCTGTGACCGCGGTCCTTCCCTGACCGGCCTGCGCCATCTGCGCCCGCGCTGGGCGTATATGACTGTCATATTTGGAATTGCTGGCGCCAGCATTTCCTGGTTCCTGGGGTGTATTTCGAAATCTTGGATGAGTTACGCCCCTCGGGTGTCGAAAAACCATCCCTCTGGAGTGCGTGCCTGCCTTGGCAGGATGCGCGCTGAACTCAGCGCCGCTGCCGCAAAAATCCGCGCAAGCTCCGCTTGCGCACTCCAAAAACCAACGGCGCCCGACACTGTTTTTTCGCCACCCTCGAGATGGTGTCAAGCAGACATTGGGCGTTGAGTTGTTCGGGCTCATTCCTGGGGCCAAGAATATCGATCTGTGGCTTTGCCAAAGAGGTCGAAATCTGCTATACTGCCCAAGTACCATCACAGACTCGGCTTGTGGGAACCCATGACGCACAGACTTTCAGGCACCTACATCCTGGCCCTGCGGCTGTGGACGCCCTGCGAATTCTCTGTGGGGCGGTTGGGCGCAGCCCCTTTTGCCGCGGGCTGGTACCTGTATGCGGGCAGCGCCATGGGACCCGGCGGGCTCCAGGCGCGGCTGGCGCGCCACCGCCGCCAACGGTGGTCGGGCAAGCGACTGCACTGGCACATCGACTATGTGCGGGAGCGATCGCAATGGGCCGGGGCCTGGGTGCGCGCCTCTTTGGAGCGGTTCGAGTGCGTGTGGGCCAGCGCCTTGCGGGACCTCCCGGCGGCTCGGGTGGTCCTGCCTGGTTTTGGCGCATCCGACTGTGAGTGCCCCTCCCATCTGGTGTGGGTGCCGTCGTTGCCCGACGACACCTGGTTTGCCGCCGTATTGGGCGCAGAGAGGATGACAATGGCCACCGGTCGTTTGGACGCGCTTTTGGAGACCCTCACCGTGGGCGAGGAGGACCTCCGAGAAGAGGCGGCGTTGGCGCTGGGTCCGATGGGCGCTGATGCGGTTGAACCCCTGGCAGCCTTGTGGGCCACAGGAGATGCCCAGGCCCGCTGGTGGGCGGCGCGCGCCCTGGCCGAGATCGACGATGAGGGGGTGGTGCAGCCTCTGGCAGCGGCCCTGCAGGACCCCGATCCCGATGTGCGGGCCTGCGCCGCGCTGGCATTGGGGCGCGCAGGCCGGGCCAGTGGGGCGCAGGCGCTGGTGGCTAGCCTGACCGACCCCAGCGCCTTTGTCGCCGGGATTGCCGCCGATGCCTTGGCTATGATCGGCGAGCCCGCGGTGGAGGCCCTGGTGGGTATGCTGCAGGACAAGGCTGACCCTCAGGCTCGCCTGTTGGCCGTGCGGGCCCTGAGCCGGATCGGGTCGCAGCAGTCGGTCGGCCCGCTGCTCGATGCCCTGGGAGATCCGAGTTATCTGGTGCGGTACTATGCCCAGGAGGCCCTGGACGCCCTGGGTGTGGGCATGGTCTATTTTCCCCCATAAGGGCCGGCAGGAGAAGGGAGAATCCAAGAGTTGGAGAGTGGGACATGGCAGGAATCAATGTCAAGTGGACCGGGGGCGGGCAATACCTGGCCTGGGATGAGGCCGGGCACGTCGTTGTAACCGATTCAGGGGGACAGGGGTTCAAGCCCCCAGAGCTGTTACTGGTTTCGTTGGTCGGCTGCGCGGGCGTGGACGTGGTGAGCATCCTGGAGAAAAAGCGCCAAAAGTTCTCGGCCATCGAAGTTCATGTGACCAAGCAGAACGCGCCCGAGCCGCCTTGGACCATCGAAAAGATCGAGGTCGAGTGGACGGTCCGGGGCAAGGGGCTGAAAACCAAGGCCGTCGAGGATGCCGTGCGCCTGGCGGAGGAAAAGTACTGCTCGGTGTCGGCCAGCCTCACCAGCGAGCTGGTGATGACCGTCCGTATCGTCAACGAAGAAGAGTAGGCGGTGGACATTCAGGAAGCGCCCCCGGCTGCGGCCCGTTACTCAGAACTGGCGCAGGCCATGCGGGCCTGTCGCAAATGCCTGGAGGCCGGCTATGACATTGCGCCGGGTGCGGTGTTTTCGGGTCCCGCGCCTGCGCCGCTGATGCTGGTGGGCCAGGCGCCGGGCGTGACCGAGGCCGAGGTCAAGCGCCCGTTCAATGCGTCGTCGGGGCGGCGTCTGTTCGAGTGGTTGGCCGACGCGGGCCTGGACGAAATCGCGTTCCGCCGCCAATACTATATGACGGCCGTGACCAAGTGCTATCCCGGCAAGCATCCCAAAGGCAAGGGGGATCGCAAACCCAGCCGGGCCGAGCAACACCTGTGCCGCCCCTTTTTGGAGCAGGAGCTGGCGTGGGTGCAGCCCCGCGTGGTGTTGGCGGTGGGGGGGCTGGCCATCGAAACGCTGCTGGGGCGCAAGATACCGTTGCGCCAAGCCGTCGGCGAGCGATTCCAGGTGGATGGGCGATGGGTTTTGCCCTTGCCCCATCCATCGGGCGCCAGTTTGTGGCCCAACGCGCCCGAAAATCGGGCGCGCATCCAACAGGCGCTGGCGATTCTGCGGGAAGAGCTGATCCCTTTGCTCGCCATCGCCTGAGGCGCAGTCGACGCGACCGCATCTGCGCCACAATATTTTAGCTTTGAGGGGGAAAAGTCAAAATGGAAATCGAGGTAGTATCTGGAGGTATCCAGGATAGGGCAGACGAACTGATTGTGGTCAACCTTTTCGAGGGGGTATCCACGCCGGGTGGCGCGACGGGCGCCGTCGATGCAGCCCTGGGGGGCGCCATTCAGGCGGCCATCGCTGCCGGCGATCTGCAGGGCAAGCGGGGTGAGACGGCGCTGTTTTACTCGCGGGAAGCCGTGCCCGCGGCCCGCGTGCTGGTGGTGGGCTTGGGCCCCCAGAGTGACTTTTCCCTGGAGGGCGTACGTTGGGCTTCGGCTGTGGCTGCCAAAAAGGCCCGGGACCTGGGGGTTCCGTCTTTCAGCACCATTGTGCACGGCACGGGCGCGGGGGGGCTGGATCTAGAGTCGGCGGCCCAGGCCGTGGTGGAGGGTACCATCCTGGGGTTGTATCGCTATCAGGAACTCAAGAACAAGCCGCCCGAACGTCCCGATCCCGAAACGCTGACGTTGGTGCAATTCGATCCGGCTCAAATGCCAGCAGTGGAGATAGGGGCCGGGAGGGGGCAGATCGTGGCCGAAGCGGCCTGCCTGGCGCGGGATCTGACCAATCGCCCGGCCAACTATGCCACGCCCACCGATCTGGGCGAGCTGGCCCTCGACATTGCCAGCGAGTTTGACACCATGCGCTGCCAGGTGCTGCAAGAAGAAGACGCCGCCGAACTCGAGATGGGGTCCTTCCTGGGGGTGGCCCAGGGCAGCGACGAGCCGGCCGTGTTTATCATCATGGAGCACAATCCGGGGCGTGCGGATCTGGACACGGTGGTGCTGGTGGGCAAAGGCATCACTTTCGATTCGGGAGGGATCTCCATCAAGCCCTCGGAGAATATGGACCGCATGCGGGGCGATATGGCCGGGGCGGCTGCCGTGCTGGCGACGATGATGGCAGTGGGCGAGCTGGATCTCCCGCTCCATGTGGTGGGCTTGATTCCGGCTACCGAAAATATGCCCAGCGCCCGCGCCTACAAGCCGGGCGATGTCATCACAGCCATGAATGGCAAGACCATCGAGGTGATCAGCACCGATGCCGAGGGACGGCTGGTACTGGCCGATGCCCTGGCCTATGCGTCGCGATTTACCCCCAAGGCGGTCGTCGATCTGGCGACGCTCACCGGGGCGTGCGTCGTCGCCCTGGGAAGGGGCGGGGCCGCCGGGCTGTTTTCGACCGATGAGGATCTGGTCCATCGCTTGCAGGCTGCCAGCCAGGCCACCGGCGAGCGGGTGTGGCCCATGCCGCTGTTCGACGATTACCTGTGGGCGCTGGAGAGCCTTACCGCCGATCTGGCCAACTCGGGCGGTCGGTTCGGAGGGGTGGGGACGTCGGCCATGTTCCTGAAGCAGTTCGCCGAGGGGTATCCCTGGGCCCACCTGGACATTGCGGGCATGACGTTCGAGGAATGTGGGGCCTCACCCAAGCTGCCCGCCTATCTGCAAAAGGGCGGCACGGGCTTTGGCGTGCGGCTGTTGATCGACTTTTTGCGCCATTGGCCGACGGCCCAGTAACCGCAGCCCGGCGTTGGCCTGATCGCCAGTCCTTTGATGCTTGCCGCCCCCGAACCGGGGGCGGTTCGCACTTTTGACCGACATTCCGCGCCTCCACAGAGGGGCTTGTGGGGGCGAAGCATATCGCTCACTACCCGTCATCCCCGCGCCCCGAGGACGGGGCACTTTGCCCGACCAGCCAGTCCACCCAGGCCTGGAGGCCGACGCCCGTCTTGCACGAGACGCGAAAGATGGGCGCATCGGCATTCAGGGCGCGGACGGCCCGGTCAAAGGCCTGTTCGTCAAAGTCCAGGTAGGGCATCAGGTCCATCTTGTTCAAAACGAGGGCGTCGACGGCGGCGAACATGGCCGGGTACTTGATGGGCTTGTCGTGTCCTTCGGGCACGTGGGAGATCATCACGTTGTGGTGCTCGCCCAGAGAAAAGCCCACGGGACAGATCAGGTTGCCCACATTCTCGATCAGGAGCAGATCGATCTCATCCAGAGGAAGCCGGTGCAGGGCGCTCTGCACCTGTGGAGCGTCCAGGTGGCAGCCGCCCCCGGTGTTGATCTGGACCACGGGTGCGCCGGCTTCAGCCACCCGGTCCGCATCCACCCGGCCTGCCACGTCCCCCTCGATGACGCCCACACACAGCCGGCCCTCCAATTGCTGAATGGTGCGCAGGATGAGGCTGGTTTTGCCAGCTCCCGGTGAGGCCATCACGTTGACGGCGACGACCCGGTGCTCGTCGAGCAGTTTGCGATTCTCGGCGGCGATCCGGTCGTTGGCGCTGAGTATCTGTTCTACTACCGGAATCTCGATGGGCATCGGTCTTGCTCCTCATTCGATCTCGATACTGGCCACAGAGAACTCGCGGCCGGCAATGGTTTTCCCGCCCAACGCGTCGCAGTGGGGGCAGGCCCACACCCGGCTGGCGGGCGGGGGATACTCGCCGCCGCACACCGAACAGCGGAGCCTGGCGGCGACGTGGGTAAAGCACAGGCGAGCGCCCTGGGCCAGCGTATCCTTGGCGAGAAAGTCAAAATAGAATTGGATCGATTCATCGACGAGGCCGGTCAATTCGCCAATCACCAGGTGGATGGCAAGAATACGCTGGGCGCCGGCCTTGTGGGCGTGACGGGAGGCAATGTCCAGGATGCTCTGGGTGACCGCAAGCTCGTGCATGGGGGCATTATACCAGGGTTGAGGCGCCGGCGCAAGCGGCCCCAAAAGTGTGTGAGCGCGCGTTCCGAATGCGAGGGTTCCGGTGCACCTCGAAGCACCGGAGGAATGGGGGCCTCAACTTGCCTCTGTCATGCCCGCGAACGCGGGCATCCATCCGTAGGACTCCTCGCGTACGGGTGGGCCGCGCCCGAGGACGGCGCCGTGCGGACACGGGGGCCTCGATCATGGACCCCCCGTTTTCACGGGGGGTGACGACTTGGCTCGGCGCCCCGTCCTGGGGCGCGAGGGTGGGTCAGAGGGTAGGCCGCCCCTGGGACGGCGCCGTGCGGATACAGGGGCAGCGAGCATTTGGGAGGGGTAGCCGTGGTTTCTACCACGCCCTGATGCGGATTTGCACGAATGGCAAAAGTGGGGTATACTGGGGCCGCGTTAGCACTCAGGTTA
>CAYVLO010000130.1:0-8452 GCA_964452125.1 uncultured Anaerolineaceae bacterium
ATGTACTGGCCCTCGGGATCGATCTCTGCCAATCGCTCGCGCAACCGTCGAGCCAGAGCGTCGATGGCCTGCTCTGAAATCCCATCCCGATCGTCCTCGGGCCATACCGCTTCAACCACCTGATCGCGGCTAAAGACCCTGCCTGGCTCCTGATACAACAACGCCAGCAGCCGGTATTGGGCCAGCGAGAGGGGGGGATCCAACTCCTGTCCGCTGACCCACACCCGCTTACTCTCCAAATCCATGTGCAAGCCTTCTGCAGGTTCGTCCAGGATCACCGGAGCCGTCGATTCGGCAGCCACAAAGGCCAGCTTGCAACAAAGGGCAATCTGTACCTCGTCGCCATCTTGCAGAACATGGGCTTCTGAAAGCTCTTGCCCATTGACAAAGGTGCCGTTCTTAGAGCCTAGATCTTTGAGAATGTACTGGTCCTCTTCCTGCGACACAACCGCGTGCCGCCGCGACACCTGCCGGTCTGCTATCACCAGGTCGCACTGTGCATCACGCCCCACCAGGAACATGGGACTCTCGATGAAAAATCGCTTTCCAGGCCATGGCCCTTCGACCATGAGCAGCATGGCTACATCCGACACAGTATCCTCCTACCCCTCGTTTTCCCACTCACCAGACACGATTTCGGATGCCCCCCTGGCGCCTTCCCGATGCGATTGCCTGATCCGCGGTCCACACACCCTTGACAAGAACCTGATTCTGCGCTAAGCTATCCACGCTGGCAGGCGGGAAGCCCGGCGGCCCGTTTCTGCCCAATTTTCGCGCAGGGAGCCAAGGCATTGGCCACAAGTCTGCCTCCAGGCACTATTCTGAAAGAACGGTACAAAATCATCGAACTGGTCGGACGAGGCGGGATGGGCGCCACCTATCGCGCCGAGGACCTGCGTCTGGCAGGGCGCATCTGCGCGGTCAAAGAGGCGCTGCCCGATCCCGAGGCCCCGCCCGAAGAACTCGAACAAAGCCGCGACCAGTTCTACAAAGAGGCCAGCACCCTCGCCCGCCTGGACCATCCCAACCTGCCCAAAGTGTCCGACTTTTTCCTGGACAACGACCGGGACTATCTGGTCATGGATTTCGTCCCGGGCCACGACCTCCAGGAACTCTTGCGCAACGCCCTGCGCGATGGTCATCCGCTAGCCGAGAAGCAAGTGCTGAACTGGGCGGCCCAGCTCTGCGATGCCCTCGAGTACATGCACACCCAGGATCCGCCGGTATTGCACCGCGACATCAAGCCCGGCAACATCAAAATCACGCCCTCGGGCACCATCAAGCTGGTCGATTTTGGGCTGGTCAAAGTGTTGATGCCCGATGACCAACGCACCATCACGGTGGCCCAGGCCCGGGGGACCGTCCAGTACACCCCTCTGGAGCAGTATGGCGGCGACAGCCGCCACACCGATGCCCGTTCCGACATCTATTCCCTGGGCGCAACCCTGTACCACTTGTTAACCGGTCAGCCGCCCGTCGACGCCAAGGAGCGATTCCTAAGGCCTAATTCGTTGGCCTCGCTGCGCAAACTGAATCCTGCCATCTCCCCCCAAACCGACCGGGCTATCCTGTGGAGCCTGGGCATGCACCCCGACGAACGGCCCCCCACCATTGCCGTCCTGCGCCAGGAGCTCTTGGCCCCCAGCCCTGTAAGCCGGACGCTGGCCCGCCTTCTCGACGAAGAACGGCCTCTTGCTCAATTCGTGCGCGTCAACCGCGGCGTCTTGGCCGTGGTCGGCCTGTTGCTTCTCAGCGCCACGCTCATCACCGCCCGACCAGCTATGCTGCCGCCACCCAGTCCCACGCCCACCGTAACCGTGGTAGCGCCCACAGTCACGGTCCGGCCTCAACCGACCGCCACACCAAGGCCTCAACCCAGCCCGACCCTGAGCCCAACGCCCAGGCCCAGCGCCACGCCCTCGCCGCGCGGGCGATAGCCTCGCCGGACGCCTAGTCGTTTTGCCGCGCCGCCAACCAGGCAACAACCGCAAGGGGCGCCAGACCAAAACCGAAACCGATCATCAAGCCACGGAGACCCGGGCTAACACCCTCCAGAAAACCACTGCCCGGCAAGGCCAATCCATAGAACAGATAACCCACCAAACCGCAAACCAGACTCCAAAGGGCAATGCGCAGAGCAGGATTCCAATAGCGCGCCCGCAGGCGGACCGCCGCACCCACTGCCCAAACCAACCCACCAGCCGTCATCATCCCCACCAGGGCCAGAGCCAGATCGATCCATTCGACCCTCGGATTGGGCAGCACAGGGGGAACCTCTGGCTCAGGCGTAGGTGTGGGGCTGGGCGTAGGCGTGGGGGTATCAGTCGGCGTCGGCGTCGGCGTGGACGTCGGCGTTGGCGTAGGTGTGTGCGTCGGTGTGGGAGTAGGGGTCAGGATCTCGGTTTTTTCGCCGAGTTTGATCACCTGCAAGGGCAGGGAATTTCGCGCGGGATCGCTGGTAGCGCGGATCTCAAGCAGCCCCGCATGCTCCAGAGTCAGCGTCGTTTCGGCCACGCCACCCACCGTGTTGACCTGAACCTGACCGCCCAATCCCTCATCCACGTACACGTAGCGGAAAATGACCGGTGTGCCATCAGGAACCGCATGGCCGTTGTGATCCACAATGACACTGGTACGGATCTTGAGCGGCCCGCCCACATCGAGCTGAATAGGCTGGGGCGTCCCCTCGCTGGGCGCCGGCTGGTCGGCCCAAATGACCGAAATGATCTGATTGGGGTCGGGCGATAGCTCACCCGTCAAATAATAGCCTACCCCCTCCACCGTCACAGGCGAGCGCCCCACCGGCGTGAACTCTTGGAACAGCGCCCGAATCGACGCTCTCACAAAGGGCGGCGATTTGCTGTACACCCCGTAATAGGTGGTCAGCTTGCTGACTTCGGTCGTATCCAGATAGTAGGGCGCCTCGTAGGCCATGACCACGATATTTTGAGTTTCCAGCCCAGCCGTCCAATCGCGCAGAAACTGTTTGAGCGCCCCCGAACTGGGTTCTTCATCCGGTGCATAGTCCAGCATGGCAAAGAGGATCCAATCGGCATCGCGGATAAAGGGATCCAGGTTGGGGGTCCCAAAGGACAGAAAGCTGCGCAATTGGGCAAAGGTGAACGAATTCACATTGCCGGGATTGACCTGCCCACTGGCCTCGGGACCATACATGCGCAGGATGGTCTCCTCCAGCGCCTCAGGCTCCAACAGGTAAAAGGGCACGCAGGGATCGCACTCTTGCGCTTCCCGCGCATCGGTGAAAATCAAAATCTGATCATCCACGCGGGGTGGGCGGGGAATGCGCACAGCCAACTCCTGCAGCGATGGGTACAGGAGGGTGATCGACTCTTGCGCCACCTGGGCGATACTACCCTGCGAGTTGCCGATCTCTGCCAACCCCGCCCCGTCGACACTACAGCTCGCCAACGTAAAGTCGTCACACAAACGATGCTTGACCCTCAGAATGCGGCGCACAGCATCGTCGACGCGCAATCGGAAGGTATCATCGGTCTTGTACCGCGATTGGAAAAAGAGGATGGTATCTTCAATATTGCTCATCTGCGCATCCCACGAATCGTTGAGCGAAAAGCGGGACAGCGTCAATAGATCGTTGCCTGCCTGAAAAGCATCCAGAGCGATCTGACGATGGGGAAAGGCGGTCAGGTCGGGCGAGTAATAGCGACGCACGGCCGGCACACCCAGCGAATCACTCACCAATAACCCGCCCCGCTTGCGCCAGGGCACTAACTCGGGTTGAGCCATAATCTCTTGCAATCCCTGAGAGTGCAAGCTGATGGGCGGCGTGACATAGCGGATGTTGCCCTGAAATCCCCGATAGCGGATGTGGGCCGTCATCAATGCATCGGCCGTGTCAGTAAAGACCTCTGATTGGGTCACGGCAAAAAAGGGCGGCAGCTCGATCAGGCGCAGGTCCTGCAGCGATTTGTCGACCGTGGCGATCTCTTGCTCCAGACTACGATCGCTGGCGCCCAATCCGGGCAGGTGTTTGGCCACAACTGCCACCCGGCCGTCACTGCCGGTGTGAATCCCTTGAATGTAGGCCTGGCCCAAGCGTCCTACCCAATAGGGGTCCCCGCCAAAAGCGCGCGTCCCCAGGTCGCCGCTGCGGCCCGGGCGAGGTACAGCCAGCACGTCGAGGGACGGCCCCAAAAGCAGGTTGACCCCCACCGCCGCCAGCTCTTGCCCCACGATCTGACCCACCTGCTGCGTCAGTTCTTCATCCCAGGTAGCCCCTAGCGCCATGTTGCTCGCCAGGGGGCTAAAGCCACCGCGCAAGGTGGTGTGGGGATACCCATCGCCCTCCTGCGCAACCGCGATCAACAGAGGAATGCCCTGAGCCTCCGTGGTGATGACCTGAGAGGCGGTGATCACCGTAGACACGGTGACCGGTTGGCTGCCGGTGATGGGTTGCCCTTCTTCCACGGGCAGGGTCGTGGTCACCGGCAGATAGTGGGTCATGGTAACCGGCGCCGACGGCGTAAAGGCCAACTCTTGAAGGCCTTGGGTCAAGGTCTGGATCTGCGTTGGGGTGGAAGAGTCATTCACCAGGTTCCCGTTGTGTGAATCGAGGATCACGCCACCGATGCGTAGAACCTGGATCAAACGAGCAACGTCCGATTGGGTCGACACATCTGATCCCGGAAAGGTCACCAGGAACAACTGCCCCACCTTGTCGGCTGTCGTCATATCCGCCAGCATTTCGTCCAGCCAGGCCTCATCGACAGGCGCCTCTGGTTGGGCCCATGCCGGGCGGGCTTCCAAACAGGGAGTCAGGGCGGCCAAAAGCATCCACACGGCCAGCCAGCGTCCCATTCCAATTCGCATCCGCACTTGCTCTCCTCCACCAAACTTGGGCTGATTCTACCTTAAACCGTCTCAAAGCGCAAGCTCAGCAGCCGCCTACTGGGTCGCCCGAACTCGCTCCGAAATCGCCCCCGCCGGATTGCAGCCCTGATGTTCTGGCTTTTTGCACGCACTTGTGCTAGAATGGCGGTATTCAAGGCGCCGGAGGTAGATGGATGCATCGACATTCGAACCTATGGGGGCTTGTCCTATCCCTCACACTGATCGCGATCCTGGGAATAGCCTGCAATCCCAAGCCAGGCCCCACGACCCAGCCGACGGGCGCGACACAAGAACAACCGCCATTGGCCGTTCCCCGTCAGGGAGGAAAACTGGTCTATGGACTGACCCTGGCTCCCTCGGGCATCGATCCCCACGTCGATGCTTCGTCGGAACTCGGCATTCCCCTCACCAGCGTGTACGACACCCTGGTCTACCAGGATCTAGAGGGCCATTTCGTTCCGGGGCTCGCCGACCGTTGGGAGATCTCGGACGACGGTACCGTCTATGCCTTTTCCCTGCGACAGGATGTGACCTTTCACGACGGCACACCCTTTGACGCTGCCGCTGTCCAGTTCAACCTCGACCGCATCGCCAACCCCGAAACCAAATCGCGCAAAGCCCGCGGCATGCTGGGTCCCTACGAACGCACCGAGATCGTAGACCCTCACACGGTCAAGATCCACCTGAGCGAGCCCTACGCTCCCTTCCTCGATTCGGCCAGCCAGGTCTATCTGGGAATGGCCTCGCCCACGGCGGTGGAAAAATGGGGCGCCGAATATCAGCTTCATCAAGTGGGAACCGGCCCCTTTCTATTCAAGGAGTATATCCCCAACGACCACCTGACGCTGGTGCGCAATCCCGATTATGCCTGGGCCCCCGATGTGTATCAGCATGAGGGAGTCGCCTACCTGGACGAGATCGAGTTTCATTTCTACGTGGATGCTGCCGTGCGCTCCCTGGCCCTCGAATCGGGAGAGGCTGACGTGATGGGCGAGATTCCGCCCAAGGATGCCACCCGACTGCAAAACAATCCAGACTTTGTGGTCTATCAGGTCCCAGTACCAGGCCAGCCCCTGCAATTCTTTCTGAATAGCGAAAACCCGCCCACCGATGACCTCCGCGTGCGCCAGGCCCTGCTCCATGCCACCGACCGCCACGCCATCGTTACCGCCATTTTCCAGGGCTTTTCGCCTGTGGCTTTTGGTCCGCTCAACGCGGGGACGCTGGGCTACAGCAGCGCCTTTGAAGACGACTATGGTTTTAGCCCTGAACGGGCCGTCACGCTGCTCGAAGAGGCAGGCTGGACCGACTCCAATGGCGACGGTGTCCGCGATAAAGAGGGCCACCCCCTCCAATTGCAGGCCTATTTGATGGGCTGGGGGTACCTGCCCGAGGTGGGGCAAATGCTTGCCGCCCAGTTCAAGACGGTCGGCGTGGACCTGCGAACCCAGACGGTGGCCTTTCCGGCCGCCGTCGAAGCAGCGTCCAAAGGAGAACACCACCTGGCGCCCATGACCTACGCCAGCAGCGACCCGAGCGTGTTGGAACTCACCTTTCTATCGTCCAACGCCGATGCAGGTTTCAACTGGGCCAAAATCCGCGATGCCGAGCTAGATCAACTCTTGAAGGACGGGGTTCGCGAGCAGGATCCTGTGCGCCGCACCGAAATCTATGCTCGCGCCCAGCAGATTATCATGGACCAAGCCGTCCTATTGCCCATCCGAGATTATGTCAATATCAACGTCGCCGGCGCTACAGTCCAGGGCTTGCGCTATGACCCACGCGGCTGGTTCCCCTGGCTCTACGATGTCTACCTGACCCGGGAAGCATCCGAATAGAGACGCGGCGGATCGGCTTGCAGCGATGGCAGGCCGACCCTGGATGGACCGGACCGGAATCACCGGGCAAGCAACAATGATTCGCTACATCGGACGGCGGCTACTGGGTTCCATTCCCGTGTTGTGGGGTGTAGCCACCGTGGTATTTGTGGTGATGCGACTTTTGCCCGGCGATCCGGCCGCTCTGATGTTGGCTGAGGCCGGGGGCTCCCCGGAGGCCATCGCCAATCTGCGGGCCGAACTCGGCTTTGACGATCCTCTCCCAATCCAATACGGGCACTACCTTCTCAGTCTGTTGCGCGGCGATCTGGGTCGCTCGCTGTTCAGCCACCGCCCGGTCATTACCGTCATTGCCGAGCAGCTCCCCAGCACCATCCTCCTGGCCCTGGCTTCCATGCTGGTGGCCACTACAAGCGGATTGGTATTGGGCGCTCTGGCTGCCGCACGGCGAGACACCTGGCTGGATACCCTGGCCATGGCCTTTGCCGTCAGTGGCGTTTCCATCCCTATCTTTGGCTCTTCCCTGCTGTTGATCTGGCTTTTGAGCCTGCGCTTGGGCTGGCTCCCGGCCACTGGCCAGGGCACCCCAGCCCACCTGGTCATGCCCGCCCTGGTGTTGGGATTTGCCTCTTCGGGCGCCATCGCCCGCCTGGTTCGCTCCAGCCTGCTCGATGTGCTCGATCAGGACTATATACGCACGGCTCGGGCCAAGGGGCTCCAAGAAGGTGTGGTGCTGCTGCGCCATGGCCTCAAGAATGCCCTCATCCCCGTCATCACCATCATCGGCCTGCAATTCGGCTACCTGTTGGGTGGCACCGTGGTCACCGAAACCATCTTTGCCCGACAGGGGATTGGCCGGCTGGTCGTCGACGCCATCCTGTGGAAGGACTTTCCCGTCGTTCAGGGCGTCGTTTTGCTGGCAGCCCTCGTCTACACCCTGGTCAATCTGACCGTCGACGTGGCCTATGCCTACCTCGACCCGCGGATTCATTATGACTAGTCGGCGCTATCCCATCCCGACCCGCAAGAGCGTGCCCAAGCACGTCTATGCACCTGCCAAGCCGCGCCGGGTCCGCAGTCGACCATGGGTTTTGGCAGCGCTCGTCTGCTTGCTGACCACAGCGGTAGTCAGTGCCAGCGCCCCCCTTTGGGCATCGCGCGATCCGGGGGCCATGGCCCCTGAGGCGCAGTTCCTCCCGCCCGACTGGCAACACCCGGCCGGCACCGATCTCTTTGGCCGCGATCTGGCCACTCGGCTGCTGTACGGCGGCCGCTATACCCTGGGCATTGCGGCCGCGGCTGTGCTCCTGGCCATGTTTCCGGGCACTCTCCTGGGGTTGGCCGCGGGCTATTTCGGCGGCTGGACCGACCGACTGATCAGTTGGCTGGTCGACGTGATCCTTGCGTTTCCCAGTATCCTCCTGGCATTGATCATCGTGGCAGCCCTCGGGCCGGGCATCGCCAATGTCATCCTGGCCGTGGGCATTGCCGGTATCCCCCAATACACCCGGCTGGTGCGCGGCCAGGTCCTGTCGGCGCGGCGAGCGGCCTATGTCCGCGCGGCGACCACCATTGGCTGCACCCATGGGCGCATCGTTTTCCGCCACATACTGCCCAACTTGCTCGGGTCGATCATCGTGTTGGCCACCCTGAACGTGGGCAGCGCCATCCTGAACGCCTCGGCCCTGAGTTTCCTGGGGCTGGGTGTTCAACCTCCCACCCCAGAATGGGGGTCCATGCTCAAC
>CAYVLO010000131.1:0-8420 GCA_964452125.1 uncultured Anaerolineaceae bacterium
CAGGTCTCTTCAGATATCAGCCTGGCTCAGGCTTCCGCCGACCAGAAGATCGTCCAATCCAGGCGGGCCGTTGAGATCGAAACGCTCAACGCCCAGGCCGAAGTCGAGCCGCTCACCGCGCTGTTGGCCAACCTCGGCGTGACGACCCATCGCATCGTCCAGGGCATGCCCTTCCGCCCCATCGCCGAGCATAAACGCCTGGGACCACCTATGTACAAGGTCCTCCCCGGCTATGGCCGGGTAATTCCGGTGAGCGAGTAGAGACATTTCTGTGGAACCCTTGATGGGCCGACTTTTCCGCCGCTTTCGACCCCCGGGTGGATGGGCAATTTTGCTCTTTTTGCTCACCGCCATCCTCAGTCCAGTGGCCACCCTGACCGAGATGGATTGGGATCTGAATCTTGCCGTGCTGACTTCCCTGGCGCTGGGGGCGGTATTCCTGGGATTAGGACTGGCCCGTTCGCGCCTGACGCCATGGAAGGGAATCGCGATGGGGTTTGCGAGCGGGCTGATCGCGGTTACTGCATTGCTGGGCCGGATCTTGCCACCGCTCATTTTGCTGTGGAGCGAAATTTCCCACTCCATCGCCTGGTACCGCAGTCTTCAGGCCGGGGTTCCCGGATGGCCCTTGCCGGGTTTTTCCACGCTGCTGGCATTGGGTCAGCGAGTGCGCGAGTTCAGCCTGCGGATAGACTGGTGGCGACAGACCTTTGCCACAGGTGGGGCCGCCCAAGATCCCCTCATTCTGAACATCATCCTCGCACTTCTGATCTGGGCCAGCGCTTTCTTTGCCGCCTGGCAGATCTATCGCCGCCGTGCAGCGCTGGTCGGCCTGCTGCCCAGCGGCCTACTGGTGGCCACGCTGGCCTTTTTCAGCGACCCGATAGCGGTCTTTTACCTGCTCCTCTATCTGCTGTCCACCCTGTGCCTGGTGGCAGCCTGCCACCTCTGGTCCGATACTGAACGCTGGGAACGCGCGGGCACCGACTATCCTGGTGGCCTGGGCTTGGAATTGACCCTGGCCCTCTCCCCCTGGCTGCTGGCAATCATGCTGCTGGCCGCTCTCTTTCCCGTAATCCGGCCCCGCCAAATCAGCGATGCTTTCTGGCGCCTGGCCGACGAGCCCTGGTCCCGATTGGTTACTTTTAGTGAGCGGGTAGTGGGTCCTTTGGAGGGATCGTCACCCCGCGGTGGAGGCTCGGGAATGGCCGGAGCGATGCCCAACGCCCATCTCCTGGGAGCAGTGCCTGAGCTTTTGGAATCTCCAGTGTTTTATGTCAAAACGAACGATCAGCCGCCTGCGATCCTCGATCAAGGCGAATCGGCCGGCACCGGGCCCCGTCGCTATTGGCGGGCAGCCACCTACGACCTGTACACCAGCAAAGGGTGGGAGACCAGCCCCCTAGAGGGCCGATCGCTGCCGCCCGGCAGTCGCCTGTCCCCCACGGGAGATCGCGTCGTCACAGACAACCAGGTCGACACGGACTATCTCGTCCAAAGTTTTGTCCTCATGGCAACTGAGACAAACCTCCTATACGCCGCCAACACTCCCCTCCAGATCGACCAAGCCACCGAAACATGGTGGCGTACCGGAGATGACCTTGCCTGGCTAACCAGTGATGCCCGCCAGTATACCGTTGTTTCGCATACGCCCCAACCCACCATGACCGACCTGCGCACCGCACGCGCCCGGTTGCCCGGGGCGCTGAGCGAACGTTACCTGGCCTTACCCAAGGCCCTTCCGCAACGGGTGCGCGACCTGACGGATCAGATCATCGCCGGAGCAAACACCGACTGGGAGCGAGCCTATCGCCTGGAATCCTTTCTCCGCACCTATCCCTATACCCTCGACGTGCCCGAACCCCCGAAAAACCGCGATGTGGTCGACTATTTTCTGTTTGAGCTGCAAGAGGGCTACTGCGACTACTATGCCACGGCCATGGCGGTCATGGCCCGCGCGGCAGGCCTGCCTGCTCGATTGGCAAGTGGCTATGCCCAGGGGACCTACAGTCCCGACGATCGACAGTGGATTGTCACCGGTAAGGACGCCCACTCTTGGGTAGAGATCTTTTTCGAGGGCATCGGTTGGGTCGAATTCGAGCCCACGGCCGGACAACCCAGCCTGGTGCGACCGGGCAGCGAGAGATTGGCCATTGTCCCAGCTCCGCCTTTGCCCGCGCGCTCAGCTCGCCCACCAATGCTTTTTGGGGCTGTGCTGCTGGCTGCCGGTATGCTGACACTCCTCGCCCTCATCACCTTTCTCTGGTTCGGCTCCCGCCGCTCAGAACCCTCGTCGCCTCGAACTCTCATCCACGATCGATATGCCCGGCTCACACGCTGGGGAACTCGCCTGGGCGCGCCCCTGCATGACGGGCAGACTCCCCAGGAATTTGGTCGAGCCCTTGCCAGCGCCCTTCAGGCGCGCGGTCACAAGGCCCGCTGGGTGCGACTGCAACGGTCTGCCGAGCAGGCATCTCCCGAGGTCAGGGCCCTGACCGAGGCCTTTACCCGTGCCCAGTACAGCGCCGAATCGATACCCGAGCGCCAGGGGTGGCAGATCCACGATCTGTGGCTCCGCCTCCGGCGCCGCCTGAGGTTGCTTTGGCTCAGCCGGCGATAAAGCGCTAACATGCTCGTGATGCAGACGGTCAAGGCGTTGCGCCACTATGACCGCATCGGCCTTCTTCGACCGGCCGAGGTGGATCCGTTCAGCAGCTATCGCTACTATTCGGCGGCTCAGCTCCCACGCCTGTACCGCATCTTGGCCTTGAAGGATCTGGGGCTGTCTTTGGAGCAGATCGGCTGGATGCTGAACAAGGATCTATCGGCAGAGCAGATCCGCGGCATGCTCCGCCTGAAGCAGGCCGAGATCCAGCAGATGGTCGTCCAAGAGTAGCAACGGCTGACCCGGGTCGAAGCCTTGCTGAGACAAATCGAACAGGAGGGAGTTATGCCAACGCAAGAAGTGGTGATCAAACGAGTCGAACCGATGCGCGTGGCCTCGCTGCGCGACGTCATCCCAACCTTTGATGCCCAAGGGCCCTTATGACAAGAGTTGGGCGCTTTTTTGGGCCCAGAACCAAACCCGCAGCCTGGGTCACCGAGATCCAGTTCCCCGTGTTCAAAGCCTAAGAAAAAGAAAACCACCCCAAGGACTGCCTTGCCGTCCTCGGGGTGGTTCCTCACAGATAGAAAGGGCTATACGACCTCAAAGCCGCGCAGGCCAGAGGGATAGGCCACAATCATGTCGGCATCTTCATCGCCGATGTTGCGGGCCACGTGCGCGACGCCAGGTGGTACGATGATCGTATCGCCGGCTTTTGTGACCACCGTATCGTCGCCGATGGAATGCTCCAGCACACCGGCGAGCATGGTCAGCACCTCGGTGCAGTTGGCGTGGATATGCCGGGGGTTGGATCGGCCCGTTTTGATGATCACCCGGCCCACTGTGATGTCGGAACCGGTCAGCTCGCCCCCCGACAGCCAGTTCAGGCTGCCCCAGTCTTCCACAATTCGCTGCTCTTCGGCATCAGCCCGCGAACGATAGACCCAGCTCATCGACGGCAACCCATCCCTATTCCCAGGCATCCGGGCCGTACTCGACGCTCTTTTTCCAGTTCATCCGCTCGCGCCAGTCGGGATACACGTAGCGCCCCATGTTCATGTCGGTGGGGTGCTCGTAGCGGGCGCCAGCATAGAGGACCACCGTTCGCAGATCAATGCCTTTTTCCTTGGCCTTGTTGTTGACGATGTACTCCAGGTACTCTGGATCCTCGTAGCAGTTGGCCCAGTTGTCATGGTGCATGGGGATGACGACCTTGGCGTTCAGGGCCTCGCTGATGCGCCACAGGTCCCAGGGCGACATCTTGTCGGTGTAACCCGGCGCATTGTTGCCCATGTTCATCGTGCACACATCGATCTTGTACTTTTCGCCGACCATGCGGTACCCATTGTGGTACAGCGTGTCGCCCAAAAAGGCTACGTTGCCCCCCTCGGTATTGAAAATATAGCTCACAGCGACTTCCTCAAAGGGAGCGGGCGTGTCAAACCCGGTCTTGGTGGCGATGGTGTCAAAGTTGGGCGCAAAATCGATGCGCATATCTTCGATCTCGATATACTCGCCAACCTTGGCAATGATCATGCGGTCTTTGGGGACCCCCATGTTCTTCATCATACGCCGTGCCGATTCGGGTGGGGCGACGAACTTGCAGTTCGTGGTCTGGAGGGCAGCGGCGATGGTATAAAAGTCCATGTGGTCCTGGTGATGGTGGGTGACAAACACCGCATCCAAACGTTTGAACTGCCACGGATCGATGACGTGGGGATTCAGCCGCATCCACCACAGCTTATCGGCGCCAGAGGTGCGGCACACACCGCAGTACGAGTAATCGGTAAACAGGCTGGGCCCCGCATAGAGGTCCACTGTAAATACCGCTCCCGCCTGAGATTTGAGCGCCCACGAGGGCCCGCCAAAGTACCACATGGCCCCTGTGCCAGGTTTCACCTCAAACTGGTCGATCTCGTGGTTGAGAAAGGTACCCCACTCGGGGAATACTTCCTGCAGCCAGATGTCACGCGACATCGGGCGCGGCAGACCGATGGTACCGCCGTCCATCACACCCCATTCATCGTACTTGACAACCTCTGGATCACTCATGAAGAATCTCCTTTTCTAAAATTGTCTCGCAGTCACTTAATCTACGTCGCCGAATCCTACCAACTTTCTTTCAGGATGGCCCCCGTGCTGGCCGAGGTCACCATCCGGGCATACCGTGCCAGATAGCCGTGCTTCACACTGGGCTCAGGTGCGGTCCAGGCGGCCCGCCGCCGAGCAATCTCGTCGTCAGGCACTTCCAGACTGAGGCGTCGGTTGGGAATGTCGATCAAGATCTTGTCGCCTTCCTCGACCAGAGCCAGCGTACCGCCTTCGGCGGCTTCGGGTGAGATGTGGCCGATGGCAGCGCCACGGGTCACACCGCTGAACCGACCGTCGGTGATCAGCGCCACCGAGTCGCCCAGACCCATGCCCATAATGGCCGAGGTCGGCGCCAACATTTCGCGCATACCGGGGCCGCCCTTGGGTCCCTCGTAACGCACCACCACAATATCGCCGGGCTTGATCTGTCCGCCCAAGATCGCGTCCACCGCTGGCTCCTCATGGTCAAACACCCGGGCGATGCCGGTTCGCTGGCGCATCGCCGGAGCCACAGCCGCCTGCTTGACCACCGCTCCATCGGGCGCCAGGTTGCCCTTGAGGATGGCAATGCCTCCCTCAGTGTGCACCGGTCGATCAAAGGGGCGGATGATCTCCTCATCGCGGATCTCGACCTGGGACAGGTTCTCGCCCAGGGTGAGCCCGGTTGCTGTATGCACACTGAGATCGACCATGTGCCGTTCAGCCAGGCGCTTCATCACGCCCTGGACGCCGCCGGCCTGTCCCAGGTCATCCAGGTGATGGGGCCCCGCCGGACTCATGTTGCACAGATGCGGCACGGCATCGCTGACTTCCTGGAACAAGTCCTGAGGAATGGGGATGCCCGCCTCGTGAGCAATGGCCGGCACATGCAGAATGGTGTTGGTCGAACAGCCCAACGCCATATCTACTGCGATGGCGTTCATAAAGGCCTGGCGCGTGGCAATGTCGCGAGGCCGGATCTCTTTTTCCAACAGCTCCATCACCTTGAGGCCCGCGGCCTTGGCCATGCGCACCCGGGCGGCGCTGTCGGCCGGCACGGTTCCATTGCCCGGCAAGGCCAACCCAAGGGCTTCGGCCATGCAGTTCATCGAATTGGCGGTGAACATGCCAGCGCACGAACCGCAGCCAGGGCAACAAACCTCTTCCAGCTCGGCCATTTCCGCATCGGTCATGGTCCCAGCAGTCACCTGCCCCACGCCCTCCCAGACGGTCGTCAGATCGGTCTCGCGGCCCTGCCAGTTTCCGGCACGCATCGGTCCACCGCTCAACACGATGGCTGGGACATTGAGCCGCAAAGCGGCCATCATCATTGCCGGCGTGATCTTGTCGCAGTTGGTCACCAGCACCAGGGCATCGAAGGGATGGGCCATGGCCATAATCTCGACCGAGTCGGCAATGTGCTCCCGCGAAGCCAGCACATACTTCATTCCCTCGTGGCCCATCGTGATCCCGTCGCAGATACCAATAGCGGGAAAGACGACCGGCGTGCCACCGGCGGCAGACACACTGCGCACCACCGCATCTACCAGATTGTTCAGGTGAATATGACCGGGGATAATCTGGTTGTAGGAATTCACCACGCCGATGATGGGCTGGTCGATCTCGCGCCGGGTGTACCCCATCGAGTAAAACAGTGACCGGTGTTGGGCTCGTACGAGCCCCTTTTTCATCGCATCGCTTCTCACGAAACCCTCCTCAAAGTGCGCGGTTTAGCTCCGTTTGGGCAGATGGAGGATATCCCGCGCTTCGGCCGGCGTCGCCGGTTCGCGGCCCACCATCCGGGCAATTTCCACTACTTTGGCCACCTGATCCCAGTTGCCTTCCGACTTGCGCTTGGTCAGATGGTCGATATAGACGTTATCCTCCAGGCCCACCCGAATGTGGCCGCCAAAGATGGCCGCCGCCATAGCTACCTTGAAACAGGTGGGACCTGCGCCAATGCCCTGCCAGGTAGACCCCGGCGGGATGGCATGAACGTAGCTATTGACCATGTCCGAGTTAAAGCGCACGCCGCCCATCACCCCAAAGACAAAGGAAAAATGGAGCGGCGCCTCCAGAAAGTCGTAATGCTCGTGAAAAAACAGGACATTGTGGACGTGTGAAATGGCAAAGCACTCCAACTCGGGCTTGATGCCCTTGGCCTGCATCGTGGTACCAAACTCGATGGTGGCAGCCAGGGGATTGTAATAGGTCTTGTCGGCGATCACCGTCCCATCCCGGTAGTTGACCGTGCAAAAGTTCATCGTGCCCGGATTCAAAGAAGCCAGGTCGGGGTCGTGGTTGACCACCGGACGCATCCGCTCCTCGAGCGTCGACTCGAGGCTGACACCCGTGCTCAGGTTCAGCAGCAGGTTGGTGTTCTCGCGGATAGCCTGCACCACCTCGCTCATCACCACCGGATCGGTGGTGGGCAGGCCAGTGGTATAATCGCGAAAGTGGACGTGGACCACCGCGGCGCCGGCTTCTTCAGCCCGTATCGCCTCCCGGGCAAATTCCTCGGGGGTATAGGGTACGTTGGGATTGTGCTCTTTCATGGTCACGCTGCCCGAAAGGGCCGCTGTGATGACAATCTTGTCTGCCATGTCCCGAATCCTCCAAAAACCTCGGTCAGGTTACGACTGCTGAACCTGACGTATAAGTTTGAGCTGCCGCAAGAAGTAGAGGTCGCGCTTGCGCAAAATCTCGTCGCGGTCAGCCGGATCGTATTTGTAAAAACCCTCGCCGGTCTTGATGCCGTACTTGCCTTCGTCGATCAGCTTTTTATAGAACTCGGGTGCCTTGTCCATGTTGCTCAAGGCCGGGAACAGATACTCACCCACGCTGTAGAACACATCCAGCCCACCCAGGTCGGCCGTCTCCAGGGGGCCCAGCCACGAATAACGAAAGCCCACGCCATTCTTGAGGGTGCGGTCTACGTCTTGGGCGCTGACGATACCCTCGGCCACCAGGTGCAGCGCCTCGCGCAAGACGGCATATTGGAGCCGGTTGCTGGCAAAACCCGGCACGTCCTTCTCTACGCGCACCGGCGCCTTGCCCAGCTTTTCGGTCACCTGATAGATCACATCCATCGTGTGATCGGAGGTCTTGGCGCCCCGTACCACTTCGACGAGGGGGCAGATCTCGGGCGGGTTGACCCAGTGTTGGCCGCCTACCCGCTCGGGATACTGGCAAGCCTCGGCAATGGAGGTGATGCTCAACCCGGAGGTGTTGGTCGCCAGAATCGTATCGGGGGGACACAGGCCCTCCATCTCACGGAACAGCACCTGTTTCAATTCGAGCCGTTCGGGCGCGGCCTCCAAAACGAACTGCACCCCATCCAGCGCCTCGGCCAGGCTGGTGGTGGTCGAGATCCGGGCCCGCGCCGCCTCCGCCTCTTCGGCCGACAACATCTCTTCCTCAATAAAGACGGCCTGACTATTCTGAATGCGGGTCAAAGCCCGCTCCAGTTGGACAGCCTGGGTATCATACAGCGCCACTTCGTAGCCTGCCTGAGCATAACACATCGACATTCCAGAGCCCATGGTTCCGGCCCCGATCATGGCCATGCGACGCACATTTTCAAATTCCATGTCCCTACCTCCGATTTCGCGATCTGCCAGAAGGGCTGCCCATTGCACACCTTCAACCAAAGAAAAGGTATGGGCAACTCCAAATCAGGCCAATTATGGATTGTGTATACAAGTCGGTGGGAATTCCTGTAGGGCCGCAAAGAGCACCGTCACCC
>CAYVLO010000132.1:0-8404 GCA_964452125.1 uncultured Anaerolineaceae bacterium
GGGTCCGAGCTTTGACAGGAGGACAACTTTCGGGTATCTTTGTCATGGAGTGGGCTCCTTGTGATTGGGCTGCACAACCTAAAATTACACGGAGTTCACTCCTTCTGCAATTTCCCACCGACTTGTATACACAGCCGCGCTTGCGAGAGACTTGCCTTTTCGCTAGACTTGTGGCATAATGGTGGACGTTCCAAAACCGGTTGAGGGAGGGTATGACGTTGTTGTCAGACTATAACTTCATCGGGGTCTATGTTGTGGTGGCTTGTGCCTTTCCCTTTATTGCGCTGGGACTGGCCTGGTTGCTGCGACCCAAGAAGCCGAATCCAACCAAGGCGAGTACCTACGAATGTGGCCTGGAGACTGTGGGCGATACCTGGGTGCAATTCCGCGCCCAATACTATGTGTACGCTCTGGTCTTTGTCGTGTTCGACATTGAGGCCATTTTTTTATTCCCCTGGGCGGTGGCCTACGACAAGGTGGGGCTGTATGCTTTGGTCGAGGCCTTTTTCTTTTTGGCCATCCTGACGGTTGGGCTGGTCTACGCCTGGAGAAAGGGCGCCTTGCGTTGGCAATAGGCAGCGAGCCAAAAGCCGATGATCCGTGCGGATCATGGGCTTTTTGGAGTTCGTCCATTCCTCGCAGCGATGGGAGAAGAGTATGGACTTGTTAAACTTTTGGGTGGAATTGGGAGCCTGGTTCGGCGATCTGATGGCCAGTTGGGGGTTGCCCCAGTGGGGCGTGGATCTGATCGCCGATATTCTGGGAGTGCTGATCCTTCTCGTGTTCGGCGTGATGGCGGTCCTCATCTTTACGCCGATGGAGCGCAAGGTGATTGCGCGTATGCAGGACCGGCCTGGACCCAATCGGGTGTGGCCCTATGGCTTGCTCCAGGCCCTGGCCGACGCGATCAAGATGTTGACCAAAGAGGACGTGATCCCCACTCGGGCCGATCGGGGACTGCACATGTTGGCGCCCCTTCTCGTGGCCATCCCGGCGCTCCTGGTGTTTGCCGTACTGCCCTGGGGGCCAGGGCCCGGGTACATCGGCTCTGATCTGAATGTGGGGGTTTTGTTTTACGTCGCCATTGGCACCTTTCACATGTTGGCCGCCATCATTGCCGGCTGGGGCTCGAACAACAAGTTTTCTTTGATCAGCGCTTTCCGGGTGGTCAATCAATTGTTGTCGTACGAGATCCCACTGATCCTCTGTATCCTGGCGGTGGTCCTGTTTTCCAAGACCATGAGGATGCAAGGGATCGTCGAGGCTCAAACCATCCCCTATTTTGTAGTGATGCCCGTGGCTGGCGTGATCTTTCTGATCTGCGCCCTGGCCGAGGCCAATCGCTCGCCGGTGGACCTGCTGGAAGCCGATTCGGAGATCGTGGCCGGCTACATGGTCGAGTACGGTGGCATGAAGTTCGCCATGTTCTTTATCGCCGAATACGTGAACATGTTCGCTGTGGCGATCCTGATCTCGACGCTGTTCTTGGGCGGTTGGAAGTTCTTTGGCCTGGAGGACGTGGCCCCGGTTCTGGCGCCCATCATTGTGTTTGCCAAGGCCGTGTTTGTCATCTTTTGCATGCTCTGGTTCCGGGCTACCTTCCCGAGGATGCGATTCGACCATTTGGTCGGTTTTGCCTGGAAGTTCCTGGTGCCCCTGGCTATGGCAAACCTGATGCTGGCGGCCTTGGTGGTCAAGCTCACCGAAAGCGTCTGGGGGCAGGCGGGGTTGATGCTGGTTGCGAACTTGCTCCTTGCCCTGGTGACGGGCCTGATCCTGAAATACTCCGCGCGCAAGGCCAAGAACGCCCCCGCTTTGAAGCGCATCGTGGCGGTGGAAAGGTAGGCTGTCCATGAGTGTATCCCACGTAATCTTTATCATTCTGAGTGCCGTGGCGCTGATCGGCGCTGTGGGCGTCGTCACCAATCGCAACCTCTTTCGAGCCGCACTCTTTTTGGTCCTCTCCTTCGTGGGGGTGGCAGGTTTCTACATTCTGCTGGAAGTCGAGTTCCTGGCAATGGTCCAGCTCCTGGTCTATGTGGGAGCCATCTCGATCTTGATCATTTTTGCCATCATGCTCTCCCAACGCATGATGTCGTCGGACTATGAAGCGAGAAACGAGCAGTGGCTCGGAGGTCTCTTGGCCGCTTTGGCGCTGTTTGGCCTCCTGGCCTTTATCCTTCTTGCCGTCGATTGGCCCACGGCTCCCCTGGCCGACGTGCCAGGCGAAACCATCAGCGCCTTGGGGCAGGGTTTTGTGAACCCCGATCAATTCCTGCTTATCTTTGAGGTCTCGTCGGTGCTGCTGTTGGTGGCCCTGGTGGGGGCTGTGATCGTGGCCCGCGAGAAATAGGGCTTTTGCCAACCCCACCGGCAATGCTCGCGAGTTGGGGCATGGAAGCGCTCGAGCACGAACCGGTTATTGGATGCTTCCTGTGATGGAGGAACGCCTATGCAAGTCCCATTGTCTTGGTATTTGATCGTCGCTGCCGCATTGTTCTGCATCGGTCTGTATGGTGCGCTCTCTCGGCGTAACGCCATCGGGGTCCTGATGAGCGTGGAGTTGATGCTCAACTCGGTCAACATCAACCTGCTGGCGTTTTGGCGAAACATCGAGGTGGCCGCCGGCGGTTTGTCGGGTCAGGTCTTTGCCATCATCGTCATCACCGTGGCTGCTGCCGAAGCGGCTGTGGGTCTGGCGTTGGTCATCGCGGTGTATCGAAACCGCCAGACGGTGGACGTCGAAGACGTCGACCTGATGAAACTGTAGAGGAGGCGGGAACAGTCCCGGAGGATGTCCATGTCGAGAGAATTCTTTTTCAACCTAGTTTGGCTAATCCCGCTCTTTCCTCTGCTGGCCTTTGCCCTGATTGTCCTTTGGACCAACCGCAATCGTTTGCTTAGCACCTGGATTGCCTGGATTGGGATTGGCCTGGCATGGGTTTTGAGCTGGGTCATCCTGTTTCTGAGCTGGCAGGACGTCGGCGGCCTGACGGCCCCCGGTCATAACCACCGTTTTTTGCTGTACGATGTGCCCACCGGCTCGACGTCTCTGAGCCTGGGCTTTCAGGTGGATACGCTGACCAGCCTGATGCTGTTCATGGTGCCCTTTGTGTGCCTGATGATCTTTATCTATTCCAAAGGCTACATGAACTATGGCACCCCAGAAGTCGATTCCCGCTACTCCCGCTTTTTTGCCTACATTTCGTTGTTCGCCTGCGGGATGCTGGGGCTGGTCGTCTCGGATAATTTTTTCACCCTCCTCGTTTTCTGGGAAATCATGGGACTCTGTTCCTACCTGCTGATTGGCTTTTGGTTCGATAAATCCTATGCCGATCCCAGGCGCATCACGCCCAAAGAGGCGGGACTGAAAGCGTTTTTGACGACGCGTGTGGGCGATACCTTGATGCTGGCCGGTATCCTGCTGCTCTATTCCCAGACCGGCACCCTGACCTTCCGGGAGATTTTCACCGAAGACATGTTGCATCAGTTGGCGACCACCTATGCCTTTGGCGGGGTACCCTGGGCCACGCTGTGCGCGCTCCTGATTTTTGGCGGCGCAGTGGGCAAGAGTTCCCAGTTCCCCTTGCACGTCTGGTTGCCCGACGCCATGGAGGGCCCCACGCCGGTGAGCGCTCTCATCCACGCGGCGACGATGGTCTCGGCCGGCGTCTATTTGGTGGCCCGCTCCTTCCCGCTGTTTGTCGCCGTGGAGGGGGGAACGCAACTTTATGTCGTGGCCTTTATCGGCGCCTTTACCGCCCTCTTTGCCAGCACCATTGCCGTGGCCCAAAACGACATCAAGCGGGTCCTGGCCTATTCGACCATCAGCCAACTGGGCTACATGATCGCAGCCTTGGGCATCGGCGCCTATGTGGCTGCCGTGTTCCACCTGATCACCCACGCCTTTTTCAAGGCGCTGTTGTTCATGGGCTCCGGCTCGGTCATCCACGGCGTGGAGCATGGCCATCATCACGCCCATCACGGTCACCACGAGGGCGAATTCGACGCCAACGACATGATGAACATGGGCGGTATGTTAAAGCGGATGCCGATCACCGGCTGGACCTTTATCATGGGCGCCCTGGCGCTGACCGGTATCTTTCCCTGGGCCGGGTTCTGGAGCAAGGACGAGATCCTGGCTGATGCCTGGAGTGGGGGAGCCTTTGGTGTAAGTTCGACGGCTGCCCTGGTTGTATGGCTGATGCTGACCCTGGCAGCCATGCTGACGGCGTTCTATACGGGGCGCCAGATCTTTTTGACCTTTTTGGGCAAGCCTCGTACAGAAGCCGCGGCCCACGCTCCTGAGAGCGTGCCCAGCATGACCTGGCCCCTGATTATCCTGGCGGTCTTTGCCACCTTCCTGGGGTTGTTCGGCACACCCTGGGCCAATTTCTTTTACCAGTTCATCGGCGAGCACGCCGAGGTGATGGGGCACCATGTCCATCACGGGGAGTTTAACGCGCTGGTCGCCGGGATCTCGCTGGGGGTAGCCGGCCTGGGCTGGCTGGTGGCCTGGTTGATCTATGGTCGCAAGCCGCTGACCGAGCCGGTCGATCCGCTGGAAAAGCCCCTGGGGCCGGTCTATACCCTTTTGAAGAACAAGTACTATGTCGATGAGCTGTATATGGCGGCCATCATTCGACCCGTAATCCGCCTGGGCAGCGTGTGCGCCTGCTTTGATCGCAAGGTGGTCGACGCCATCGTCAACGGCGTCGGGCTTGCGGGTCGCTGGCTTTCGAGCTGGCTCATGAAAGCCATCGACAGCCCCATTGTGGATGGAGCGGTCAATGGGGTGGGTCGGCTGACCGGTTGGGCGGGCGAGTTTATGCGCTCTACCCAGACCGGCAAAGTCCAGAACTATCTGCTGGTGGCAGTCGTCACGGTGGTTCTGCTTTTGGCCTTGTTCCTGGTGCGAGGCTGAACAACCCAATCTTGGATCGATAACGAGCGAAAGGCACTTTTGCACCGAGGAGGAATAGATGGAATATCTGCTCACCTTTATCACCTTCACCCCGCTACTAGCGGCGCTCTTGATCCTGTTCATTCCCAAAGAGGATGAGCGAACGATCAGGAATCTGTCCATTGGCATCAGCTTTATCCCGCTGGTGCTGGCCAGTTATCTCTGGTTCGCTTTGGACAAGGGAGCGGGGGGCTTTCAGTTCGAGACCATCGCCGAGTGGATTCCGGCCCTCAACATCAACTACCACGTAGGCGCCGATGGTCTGAGCGTGCCTCTCATCTTTTTGACGGCATTGCTGACGACGCTGAGCGTGATTTACTCGTCGTTCACCATCAAGACGCGGGTCAAAGAGTTCTTTATGCTCTTTTTCCTGTTGCAGATGGGCATGTTCGGCGTCTTTGTTTCGCTCGATCTGGTCCTCTTTTACGTCTTTTGGGAGATCGGCCTGGTGCCCATGTACCTGCTCATCGGCATCTGGGGACAGGCCAAGGACCGGCCCCAGTACTCGGCCATCAAGTTCTTTCTCTATACCATGGCTGGAAGCGTGTTCATGCTGCTGGCCATCCTGGGCCTGTACTTTTACCACGGCACCTTTGACATCGTCGAGCTATCGCAGGTGGCCTCGGTATTTAACGGCGTAGGCTGGATTGCCACCATTGCCTTTTGGGCCTTTTTCATCGCCTTTGCCATCAAAGTGCCGCTGTTTCCCTTCCACACCTGGTTGCCCGATGCCCACACGGCGGCGCCCACGGCAGGCAGCGTCATCCTGGCAGGCGTCCTGCTCAAGCTGGGCGGCTATGGCATGATGCGCATTGCCCTGCCCATCTTTCCCGAACAGTTCAAGTTCTACTGTCTGAACGTGCCGGTGATCCCCATCCTGGCCCTGTTGAGCATTATCTATGGGGCGCTGGTATGTATGGCCCAATGGGACCTCAAACGGCTGATTGCCTACTCCTCGGTGAGCCACATGGGGTACTTTATGTTCGGCGTCGCGGCGGCAGCAGCAGCCTGGGGGCAACCGGGATTGAAGGACGCGGCGGCAATGGCGGCCAACGGCGCAGCCATGCAAATGTTCAACCACGGCATCATCACCGGCGGATTGTTCTTCCTGGTGGGCGTGATTTACGAGCGGGCTCATTCCCGGGATCTGGCCTTGATGGATGAAAAGGGCCAGCCGGTTCAGGACCAAGATGGCAAGATCATCCCCGCCTTTGGTGGCCTGAGCAAGGTGATGCCCTACTACTATGGCCTGTTCATGGTGACGGCTTTGGCCAGCCTGGGGTTGCCCGGATTGGCCGGGTTCTGGGCCGAGTTCTTTGTCTTCCGGGGCGCCTTTGAGATCATGCCCTGGTTTGCGGCCATCGGCATCCTTGGCATCGTGGTCACGGCGGCCTATATCCTGTGGAAAATTGTGCAGTACCTCTTCCTCGGTGACTTTAGCCAAGAGCGCTGGGAGAAGGTCACCCATGGCGCGAAACTGACCGACATGATGACCTTTGAAAAAGTGACCCTGTGGCCGCTGGTCGTGCTGATGATCCTCTTTGGGGTCTTTCCGACGCCGTTGGTGGACTTTTTCAACTCGTTTGCCAAGGCGCTCTTTGGCGGATAACGGACTTTCCGACCCTCTCGCCCTGGCTTGGGGCGGTAGGTCACCCTTCCTCATGGAGAGGATCGAGGTGGCTTTGGCGAGAGGGGCTGCGGATGATGACCGGAGGTGAGTTTTGAATCTAGTTGAAACGCTACAACTGCTCTCACCCGAACTGATCTTGTTGATCACTGGAATCGTGGTCCTGTGCGTGGATTTTATCTGGCTGGACGAGAATGCTCACGATTCGAGCGGCGGCAAGAAAGCGATCTGGATCCCGGCTTTGGCCCTCGTCGGTTTGGCAGGAGCGTTGGTGGCGACTCTGCTGTTGTGGGGGACGCCTCCGACGACTGTTCTGGCCCTGATGGCCGTGGATCCGTATGCGTTGTTTTTCAAGGTCATTGCCACTGTCACGGTGATGCTGGTGATCCTGGCCGCGGTGCCGTACCTGAAAGAACGCACGCCCTATCGAAGCGAGTTCATTGCCCTGCTGGTCTTTGCGGCGCTGGCCATCTGCCTGGCTTCCTCGGGCACCGATCTGCTGTCCATCTACCTGGGCATGGAGTTTTTGAGCATCACCTCCTACGTGTTGGCTGGCTATCTGCGCGATGATGTCAAGTCCAACGAGGCGGGCATCAAGTACTTTTTGTATGGTGCCGTCACCTCGGCAGTGATGCTTTATGGTATGTCGTTGCTGTATGGGGTAACCGGTACGACGAACCTGTCGATGATCGCCCAGGCCCTGGTGATGGTTCCGCCAAGTGTGCAGTGGTTGGTGGTGGCCTCCATCGTGATGCTGCTGGCAGGTTTTGCCTTCAAGATCGTGCTGGCGCCCTTCCACCAGTGGGCACCCGATGCCTACGAAGGTGCCCCCACACCAATCACGGCCTTTCTTTCGGTGGGCTCCAAGGCGGCCGGGTTTGCTATCCTGATGCGGGTCTTTATGACGGCATTGCCTGCCTTCCGCTGGGATTTGGGTTGGATGGCTTTTCTCATCGCCCTGTCGATCATTTCCATGGCCTTGGGCAACCTCATTGCCCTGCGCCAGACCAACATCAAGCGCATGTTGGCCTATTCCAGCATTGGTCACGCCGGTTACATCATGATCGGTTTTGTCTGTCTGACCTTGAATGTGGAAAGCGCCTTCCTGGGGATGAACGGCACCTTGTTCTACCTCTTTGCCTACCTGTTCACCAACATGGCGGTGTTTTCGGCGGTGATCGCTTTTGAAAGCGCCACAGGCTCAACCGAAATCGCGGATATGCGCGGCCTGGTCAAGCGCGCGCCTGTGCTGGCTGGGGCTATGTTGATCGGACTTTTGTCGCTGGCGGGCATTCCGGGCACAGCGGGCTTTTTGGGCAAGTTGCTTGTCTTTGGCTCAGCCATCCAGTTCGACACGGCGCAGACCCTGACCATGGCCATTGTAGGCGTGGTAGCCAGTGTGATCGGCGCCTTTTACTATTTGAACGTCGTGCGCTACATGTTCTTTGAGGCGCCCGATGCCGAAGCGGGTCCGGTGCCGGTGGCGGCAGGGGCCAAGGTGGGCCTGGTGCTGGCGGCTTTGGCCATTCTGGTGGTCGGCCTGTATCCCCAGCCGTTCATCGAGTTTGCCTCCGACTCTATGCAGGCCATCGGGTTCCTTTTCTAGGCCGGCCCTTGAACCTATCGTAGGGAGCCGCGGTGCTGCAACTTGCCGTCGAAGCGAACGTAGAAAACGTCAAGGAAGGTGAGCCTTCCTTGACGTTTTGATTGTAGGACAGACTGCCCTGCAAAAAGGGCAGTCGGGGGAAAAAGAGGTACTGTATGTGGTGGGGGGGGGGGGGGCGGCCACCCCAAAAAACCCAAATAACCCCCCC
>CAYVLO010000133.1:0-8365 GCA_964452125.1 uncultured Anaerolineaceae bacterium
CCCGGTCCAAATAGAACTCTAATGGACTGTTAACACAAATCTAACGGATTTGTGATATACTGGAAATAGCCGGAAAGGAGGCCTGGCATGAGTGGTTCTGTTCGATTGGGCAAAGTATTTGGTATCCCGATCGCCATCAACTATACATGGTTTATCGTTTTTGGACTGGTCACCTGGACGCTGTCCGCCAACTATTTCCCCAGCCTGTACGCCGAGTGGGGTGTGGTGGGACACATCAGCGTGGGCATGCTGACCAGCATCCTGTTCTTTGTCTCGGTCCTGATTCACGAGCTGGCCCACAGCGTCGTCGCGCAAGCCTGGGGGATCCCGGTCAAGAGCATTACGCTGTTCATCTTTGGGGGTGTGGCCAACATCAGCCGTGAGCCAGAGCGGCCGTTGGCCGAGTTTGTCATCGCCATCGCCGGCCCGGCAGCGAGCCTGGTCCTGGGCGGCGTCTTTGGCATCATGTGGCTGGGAGGACAGCTTTTGAATCTGACCCCGATGGCAGCCGTGGGCCAATATCTGGGGACCATCAACCTATGGCTGGCCCTGTTTAACATGATCCCGGGCTTTCCGCTGGATGGTGGGCGCGTGTTTCGCTCCCTCGTGTGGGCGCTGACCGGCAACGTGAACCGCGCCACCCGATGGGCAGCCACCTCCGGCCGAGTGGTGGCCATATTGCTCATCGTCGGCGGGGTCATGCTGTTCTTTGCCGGCAACGGAAGCAGCGGCCTGTGGTTGGCTTTCATCGGCTGGTTCCTGGACAACGCCGCCCAACAGAGCGGTCAACAGGCCCAGGTGCGCGAAGCCCTCCAGGGGTACACGGCCCGGGATTTTTCATCGGGGTGCCAAACGGTGGATCAAAACGTGCCGCTGGATTGGGTGGTTCGCGATTATGTCCTTCCTGAGGGCGCAAGCTGCTTTCTCGTGTCAGACGGCGCCGACCCTGAGGGGTTGGCCACGCTGGGACAGATTCGCGCCGTCCCTCGCCAACAATGGGGCTGGACGCCCATCCGCCACATCATGACGCCGATTGATAGCCTGCAACCCGTCGGCGCCGGCGAGGCGGCTTACAAGGTCCTGGAGCGGATGATGACCGAGGGGCAGACCCTGCTCCCCGTTGTGGATGGCAACCGGTTTTTGGGCTTGATCTTCCAGGATCATCTGGTGCGATTTGCCAAAACCCGGGCCACTCTGCGCGTGTAATCGCCCGAGCAGTAGGATTATGAAAGCAGATGGACGAGCCTACAGCCACATGGTTCCGTCCTCTCTGAGACGAGAGGACGGGCCATGCTTTCATCTGGCGACGGATAGGATAACGATTGCCTGGCGCCTTTCACAATGCCAGATTTTGCCCGCCTCAGGGATGGTCGGGCGCGGGCATGCAAACGATTTCCAAAAACCGCAGATCAAAGAAGCTTTGGGCGTTGGCCGGCCGAAGGATCACGGCCGTGTCCGCGCCCTTGCCCGTTCCGGCAATGACCATGGCGGGCTCGTCGGTCCGCGCCAGGCCGGCGTCGGCCGCCATCAGCGCGATTTCGGCGGCCACCTTGACGCCCTGGCCAAAGGTGCGCAGCGTAAAAGCCATGATCTCGTCCAGTTCGTAGGTGCCCAGCTTCATGCGAACGGCCCGCCCCACACCGCCAAAGGCGTGCTGGCAGGTGAGCACCACACCACCGGCCTGCTCGATGGTCTCCCGGTTCTCAGGATCCAGCTCTTGCCCATTCGGTTGGGAAAAGCCTGCCGAGTGGGTGACTACGACCAAATCCAACCCTTGGAATTCGTGGACGGCCTGGACGCCTGTGGCGCCGCTGGTGCTCGCCACCAAAACCTGACGGATGCCCAATTCCCGAGTCCGGGCGCCTGCCAGTTCCAGGGTGCGGGCCGTGTTGGCAGGCCCCGTTTGGCCAAAATATACGGTCTGTGTAACGATCTCGGACACGATTTCCTCCTTGCCTGATCGAATTTCTCAGAGTGGCGGTTCTGCTGCGAATGATACCAAACCTTGGCGCGCCCGTCAACCAACCAGGGAAGCCAAGTTGCCCCTTTTCTTATTCACTGGTACAATGGTATTGTGTCAGACGGCTCAATGGCGAGGCCCTGTACACGCTCCGCTGCACTACCGCACTTTGGGCCTCGCATGCAACAAGAGATCGTTTGTCATCCAAAACCTAGTCCAACAAACTATTTTATTCTCTCAGGGAGGTGCACGATGTACAAAAAGCTCTTCATCCCAGGTCCCACCCACGTACGGGACGAGATCCTTCAGGCCCAGGCAGCCCCCATGCTCGGCCATCGTTCCAAGGAGTACGCCAACTTGCAGGCCGACGTGACGCCCAAGCTCCAACAGATGCTCTATACCCAGCAGCGCGTCTACCTGTTCAGCTCCTCCTCCACGGGCGTAATGGAAGGAGCGGTGCGCCAGGCCTCCACCAAGCGCATCCTCAACACCGTGTGCGGCGCCTTTTCCAAACGATGGCACGACATGACGGTCCGCAATGGGTTGGCCTGCGACAAGCTCGAAGTGGCCCCAGGGCAGGCCGTCACCCCCGAGTTGGTGGACGAAGCCCTGGCGAAAAACGAGTATGATGCCATCACCATCGTCATGAACGAAACCGCGACGGGCATCATGAACCCGGTGGCCGACATTGCCGCCCTGGTTCACGCCAAGTATCCTGAGGTCCTGATCCTCGTGGACGCAGTGAGCTGCATGGCGGGCACCAAGATCGAGTTCGACGCCTGGAACCTGGATGTCTGCCTGGCCGGCGTGCAAAAGTGCTTTGCCCTGCCTGCCGGTTTGACCATTTGCGCCGTCTCCGACCGGGCCCGCGAGCGAGCGCTCACCGTGCCCAACCGGGGCTACTATTTTGCCTACGACCAGATGGACAAGCACTATGAGAAACACATGACGCCCGCCACCCCGGCCATCAGCTTGATCCAGGCCCTCAACAAGCAGATGGACGACATCCTGGCCGAAGGCCTGGAAAACCGTTGGGCGCGGCACATCGAGATGGCCCAGATCGTTCGGGCATGGGCCAAAAAGAACTTTGCCCTCTATGGCAATGAAAACTATCTCTCCAACACCGTGACGAATGTCGAGAACACGCGGGGGATCAGCGTGGCGGCCCTCAACGAAGAGTTGGGAAAACGCGGCGCCATGATCTCTAACGGCTACGGCGATCTGAAGGAAAAGTGCTTCCGCATTGCCCACATGGGCGACCTCCAAGTGACCGACATCCGCTGGTTGTTGGAACAGCTCGATGACATCTTGAGCCTCTAGTGGGCGGTAGGACAGCCCACCTACGCACAAGGAGAGTGTGATGCACGTCTTGATTTGTGACTCGGTAGCCCCCGAGACGATTGAAGCCCTGACCGCTGCGGGTATCCAGGTGGATAACCGCCCCACCATCACCGCCGAGGAACTCGTCCGCGATGCCGCCCAATACGACGGCATGGTCGTCCGCAGCCGGACCAAAATCCGCCAAGACACCATCGATGCCGCGACGAATCTGAAAATTATCGTGCGGGGCGGCGTGGGCCTGGACAATATCGACGTGGCTTATGCCAAAAGCAAAGGCATTGCGGTCCGCAATACGCCCAAAGCCAGCTCCGATTCGGTGGCTGAACTGACCATCGGCTACCTTCTGGCGCTGGCCCGCCAGATCCCCCAGGCTTCGGCCAGCATGGCTGCCGGGGAGTGGAAGAAAAGCGCCTTCAAAGGCACCGAAATCGCCGGCAAGACCCTGGGACTGATCGGCTTTGGCAACATCGGTCAGGCTGTGGGTCGCCGGGCAGCGGCCCTGGGCATGAAGGTCCTGTTCTACCGCCGCTCGGAGGTCCAGGTGCCCTATGCCCAGCAAGTCGGCCTGGAGGACCTGATCGCCCAGAGCGACTATATCTCGCTGCACGTGCCCTACTCGGCCGAAACTGCCAACGTTCTCGATGCCCAAGCCTTTGGCAAAATGAAGGATGGCGTGTATATCGTCAACTGCGGGCGCGGCGGCACCCTCGATGAGGACGCCCTCTACAATGCCCTCCAAAGCGGCAAGGTCGCGGGGGCAGCACTCGACGTCTTTGCCGACGAAAAAGTGAATCCCGGCAACCCCAAACTCTTTGAGCTAAAGGACGCCAAGGGCTTTGCGTTGGTCATCGGCTCTCCCCACATCGGCGCCAGCACGGTCGAAGGTCAGGCCCGTGTCGGCGGAGAAGTGGCCGAGATCCTCATCGCTTTTTATCGCAGCCAATAGATAGCCACGGCCTGCCATCACTGTCTACTGGTCGCTGTCCGAGAACGCGCGTGTGGGCGGAGCCTGAGGCGCTGCCCACACGAAATTCCATGAATCGGAGTCATGATTATGGCCAAGATCAAACCCTTTCAAGGGATCCGCTACAACAGCCACAAAGTCGGCGATTTGAGCAAGGTCGTCAGCCAGCCGTACGATCGCATCCAGACCGACCTTCAGGATCGATACTATGACCTTCATCCCTACAATATCGCGCGCATCATCAAAGGCCGCGGCTATGAGGGTGATGACGAGCAGCACAACGTCTATACCCGTGCTCGGGACTTTTATCATACCTGGTTGGACGCAGGCTACCTATTACGGGAGCCAACGCCTGCCTTTTACGTCTACCACCAGACCTTTGCCCTGCCAGATGGCACAGAGCGAACCCGCAAGGCCTTTATCGCGGCCCTGGAGCTGGCCGATTTCAGCGAGGGGATCGTCCTGCCCCACGAGCGCACTCTGTCGGGTCCCAAGGTCGACCGACTGAATTTGCTGCGCGCCACCGCGGCCAACTTTGGACAGATCTTTATGCTATACCCCGATGCCGAGAACCGGATCAATATCCTGTTTGATAACGCCATCGCCGGCCAGGCGCCCGACGTAGACGTGCGGGAAATCTGGGAAAACGACGTGCGCCAGCAGATGTGGGTCGTCAGAGATCCCGATGTGCTTGCCCAGGTCGTCGCCGAAATGCAGCCCAAACGCGGGCTGATCATCGCCGATGGCCACCATCGCTACGAGACTGCCCTCAACTACCGGGGCGAAATGCGGGCACAGCACCCCGAAGCGCCTGCCGATGCAGGTTTCAATTATCGCATGGTCACCCTGGTGAGTATGGACGATCCGGGCCTGACCATCCTGCCCACCCATCGGGAGATGAACCACTACTCGGCCAAGACTACAGCGCAGATTCTGGCCGACGCGGCCGAGTACTTTACGGTGACGCCCATGGCCGACCGCGCGGCCCTGGAAGACGCCATGCGCCAGGCCACAACGGCCGACCGGCGCATCGGCTTCTATGATGGCCGTTACTACATGCTCCAGCTCAAGAGCCCAGAGATCATGGTCCAGGCTGCACCCGACCGGGTCGAGGAATGGCGCATGCTCGACGTGAGCATCCTCCACGAACTGCTCATCGAACGAGTGATGGGCATCGACAAGGAAAGGGTGGCGGCCAAAGAGAACATCGACTATCATCGCGACCTGAACGTGGCATTGGCGAACGTCGATGCAGGTCAGGCTCAATGCGTCTACATCCTGAACCCAACGCGCATGGCCGAAGTCAAGGCCTGCTCGGACAAAGGCGCCAAGATGCCCCAAAAGTCCACCGACTTTTACCCAAAGGTCATCACCGGGCTGGTGGCCATGTCGGTGGGCGCTCAGGAGCGGATCTAGGCCCGAGATCGCATCGATGTCATAGCCATCCGAGAGCAGCACGGCGGGCCGTGCTGCTCTGTCTTGTGCGCCCCATTTGTGGGCAACCTCCCGCTGTGCTATAATGAGTTATTGTCAGCCAGCGGAATGTAAACGAGGACCCATGACTCACATCCTTCTCACCAACGATGATGGCATCGCAGCGCCCGGACTGAATGCCCTGTTGCAATCCTTGCGCAACCAGGCGAGGGTGACCGTCTTTGCCCCTGATCACAACTGGTCGGCTGCCGGGCACAACAAGACCATGCACAAACCCCTCCGGGTCGATCCCTATCCCCTGGAAGGGATCGACGCCTATACCTCGACCGGGGCCCCTGCCGACTGTGTGGCCCTGGCCTTGTTGGGGATCCTGCCCGACAAACCCAACATGGTCGTCTCGGGCATCAACCGCGGCCCAAACCTGGGCCACGATGTAACCTATTCGGGCACCGTGGCGGCAGCCATGGAAGGCACCATCTTTGGCCTCCCGTCCGTGGCCGTGTCTCTGGACAATTATCAAAACCCCGAGTATGACCACGCCGCAGCCATCGCCGCCCACGTCGTCAGGCAGGCCCAAGAGCAGGGACTGCCTGAGGGCGTATTCCTCAACGTAAACGTGCCGCCGCTGCCCATCCATGAGATGCGAGGGATCCAGATCACCCGCCTGGGCCGGCGCGTCTACCGCGACGTCCTCGTTGGGCGCCAGGACCCGAGGGGGCGGCCCTATTACTGGATCGGCGGCGAGCCGCCGAGCGGCCATCAAGATCAGGGCACGGACATCTGGGCTGTGGCCCATGGCTATGTATCGGTCACCCCGATCCATCTGGACATGACGGCCCACGAGTTGATCCCGATCTTGCAGGAATGGTCCCTGGAAATCTGATCGGGATCGCCAAGCACACCCCGTCCTATTCCACAAGGAGGCTTCGATGGACTTTTGGAACGTGATCGAGCAAAGATACAGCGTTCGCCAGTTTGACCCTCGGGTGGGTGTCACGCCCGAGCAGGTGGAACGCATGCTAAAGACGGCCATGGCAGCGCCATCGGCCGGCAATCGCCAGCCGTGGCACTTTTACGTCGTACGAGATGCAGAACTGCGCGAGCAGTTGGCCATCGCCGCCTTTGGCCAAAAGTTCATCACCCAGGCGCCGGTGGCCATCGTCGTCTGCGCTGACGCAGAACAATCGGCCGATCGCTACGGTCCGCGCGGGCGCGATCTGTACTGCCTCCAAGATACCGCCGTCGCCGCGGAGCACATCTTGCTCGCCGCCGTGGCCTTGGGCCTGGGCGGCTGCTGGGTCGGCGCCTTTGACGAGGCTCGGGCGGCTGCCGTTCTGGACCTGCCCGATCGACACCGTCCAGTCGCCATCCTACCCGTGGGCAAACCGGCCGGACAACCCCACACACGCACTTCCCGGCGGTCTCTGCACAGCGTCGCGACCTATCTCGAATAGTTGCGGTTTGCCGTGAAACCGGGTATAATCGGATATCAATGACAAGGAGGACAGAATGACTCGCTTTGCCTTCTTCAAGGGGCAGATCGTACCCATCGAGGAAGCCAAGGTCAGCGTCATGACCCATGGCCTGAACTATGGCACCGGCTGCTTTGAGGGTATTCGCGCCTACTGGAATGAATCGGATCAGGAACTCTATGTCTTTCGCCTGCAAGAGCATTACGAGCGACTGCTGCGCTCCTGCCGAATCTTGCGCATTGCCCTGCCCTATACTGCCCAAGAGCTTGGCCAGATCACCCTCGAGCTGCTCCGTAAAGAGGGATTCCGGCAAGATTGTTACATTCGCCCCCTGGCGTACAAAGGCGATGAGATCATCGGCGTCCGCCTTCACGATCTCACCGACGAACTGGCCATTTTCTCCGTACCCTTTGGCCGCTACATCGAAAAGGAAGAGGGCGCCCACGTTGGCTTTTCGGCATGGCGGCGGGTAGACGACAACGCCATCCCCGCGCGGGCCAAGATCACAGGTTCCTACATCAACTCGGCCCTGGCCAAGACCGATGCCGTCTTGAACGGCTACGACGAGGCCCTGGTGCTGACCCAGGATGGACATATTTCGGAAGGCAGCGCCGAGAACTTTTTTCTCGTGCGCAACGGACAGTTGGTGACGCCTCCCATCACGGCCAACATCCTGGAAGGCATCACCCGCGACACCATCATGACCCTGGCCTGCGAAGAGCTGGGCCTGGAAACCATCGAGCGATCCATCGACCGCAGCGAAGTCTATACCTGCGACGAGGCCTTTTTCTGCGGAACCGGCGTGCAGGTTGCTGCCATCACCCAGATCGAGCACCGGCCTGTGGGCACGGGCGTGATCGGTCCGGTGGTCAGCCAGATCCGCGATCTGTACTTTGACGTGGTCAAGGGCAAAAACCCCAAATACAAGCACTGGTGTGCGCCGGTATTTGGGAGCCCGGCAAAGGAGTAGGGGCCTTTGACGCTGCGTGCCAAGTTCTCGACAGGAGCCCTGCTGGGCGCACTGGCCATTGCCAGCATCCTATTGCTAGATGCCTGGTTCCTGCGCCTGATCATCAACCGAGGGTTGGTTGCTCAGCAAATCACTTTTTGGACCTTTGTCCTGGCGCTGCTGGTGCTGCTCAGCATCCCGGCCCTGGCAGTTCTGATCTATCAAACCTTCAGCGTGTTGTCACT
>CAYVLO010000134.1:0-4438 GCA_964452125.1 uncultured Anaerolineaceae bacterium
GGAACCTCCCGGCCCAGCGCATCCCGATGTCGAACCGCCCCTTCGAGGGTCTCGCCCTCGATATACTCCATCACGATAAAGTAGCGGCTCGCCTCGGAAAAGTAGCTATAGATACGCGGGATGCCGGGGTGGCTTAGCTCAGAGAGAAGGCGGGCCTCGGTCTCAAAGCGGGCCAGGGCCTTGGCCGCCTCGCCCGCATCGTTCAGATCATAGTAATCCAGCAGCTCCTTGACCACACACAAGCGGTCGAAAGCCCCCGTGTCGGCCGCCAGATACAGGGCGCCCATCCCCCCCTTGCCCAGGGGCTCCAGGATACGATAGGCGCCCCCGCGCATGACGTGGCCCGAGGGCAGCGGCGACCAACGGTCGTGCCGCAAGGAGCGACCGCACTTTTCGCAGAAACGGGCGCTGGGCCGGTTCAGGTGTCCACAGCCCGGTTCAAGGCAGCGTTGCATGGGTTCGGTTCAGGGGGAACCAGAGGCCTCGCCCCCCGTCCCCCCTGCTCATGGCGTTACCGTGTAAAGATCAACGCCACCCGACCGCAACGCAGTTCGTCGCCGTCGGTCAGCGCCTGACGCGTGCCGGGCGCCAGCTTTTGTTTGTTGACAAAGGTAAAGTTGGTGCTGTCCAGATCCTCGACATAGTAGGCGCCACCGTCTTGCGTGAGGCGCGCATGGCGCCGGGAAACCCCACCTTCCTCGCCGCCGTGAGGCGTCAGGTCGATTTCGGGAAAGATGCCACTGACCGGATCTTCGCGCCCGATCAGCGCCTCATCGCCGCCGGGCACAGGGATTTCGGCGCCGCTATCGACCACCACCAACCGGGGGCCAGCCGCGACTGGGGCCGCTGCAGGCGCCGGCGGCACGGCAGCCACTTGGGGCGCAGCGGCCTTGAGGGCAAATCCGCAGGCGCTGCAAAAGGTGTCACCCTCCTCGATCTCCTCGCCGCAGGCCGGGCAGGTGGGAGGCCCGGCAGGCACGGGCGGCGGCTCCTCCGCGGCCGGCTCGACCACCGGCTCGGGCACCGCAGCCGCCACGGCAGGCGCCGCGATCGGTTCTGGGGCTATGGCAGGGGCTGGCGGTTCCAGTTCCACCTCGCCCACCGGCTCGGGGGGCAGAGGAGCCTCGGCCAGTGAAGCGCCACAATCGGCGCAAAAGGCTTCGCCGGGCAACACCTCGGCGCCGCAGGCCGGGCAGGTCGGCTTGGCCCCGGCCGGAGCCGCCTCGGTCGGAGTAACTTCCGCCGCCGGTGCAGGCGTCGCCTGCTCTGGGGCCGGGGCCGTCGGAGCAGCCTCCGCCACCAGCTCCGCCTCGGTCGAAACCGGTTCCAGATCGGGCACAACCTCGGCTGTCGGCACCGGCGCCTCCAACGGCGAGCCGCAATAATCGCAAAAGGCCTCGCCGGGCACGTTTGCAGCGCCGCAGGCCGGGCAGATCATGCTGCCGCCCACGGGGGCTGGCTGGGGAGCCGCCGCCTCAGGCGCCGGCAGACGGGTTCCACACTGATCGCAGAATATCGCTCCTTCGCCCGCTTGGTTTCCACAATTCGGACACGTCACCATCGTTTCATTCCCTCCTTGGTTTGCGGCTGGCGTGGCCGCCTTACCGACTCAATTCATAAACCCGGACGGCGTAGGACCCTGGATGCACACCGCTTCTTGGTCCTTCTCACCCCCCTTTTTACGGGGACAGGCGCTGGGTGAGCTTGCGGGTCTCGTACCGCAGCTTTTTCGTGCCGTGGGACGACATCTGGCCGGTTTTCTCCAGGTTGTCGGCCTCTTCCAGCGCCGATTGGGCCAGCTCTTCCTCGCCCATCTCCAACAGGCGAGTGGCCGCCGCCCGCAGCTTTTGGCTGGCGCCGGCCACATTGCCCATTTTGGCCTCCTCCAGGGCGCGGGTCTGGAGCTTGAAGGCCGTGACCTTTTCGACGATATTCATCACTTCGGGGTCGTACTGCTTGGCCAGGGACGCATCCGCCGTCACATCGAGCAGGATATCGGCCTTGACCTTTTCACCCACGAGCTTGAGCCCTGGCACGTCATAGCCGATCTCTGCCTGGGCAATCCGATAGCGACCCGCGGGACGCGCGCCGATCAACAACTCGACCAGTAGACTGCGCGGCTGGCCCTTTTCCATCTCGCCCAAGGTCACCTGCACATCCCGATCCGATAGAGGGCGATAGCCCAGGTTCGAGATCATGGGCATCACCTGCCACACCTGCCGCGGCGTGACCCCATTGGCCAGCCGCAAGATCACCTGGCCGTTTTGAATGACCGTATCCTGCATCGACTGGACGGCCTGCTGAAAGAAGGCGATAATCTTGTCGGGCGAGTCGATAAAATCGGCCTTGCCGCCGCTGGCCTCCGAGAGGTCATCCAACAGATCCTCGTTCCAATCATCGCCCAGACCCAGCGAGTTGACCACAATGCCCTTGGCGCCCGCATTTTGGGCCAGCTTCAGGCACTGCTTTTCGTCGCCAAAGGTCTGCCCATCGGTGAGCAGCAACATGCGGCTGATCCGGTCATCGCCCAACCGTTTTTCCAGCTCTACCAGGCCCTGAGCCATCCCCCCTGAAATCGCCGTGCCCCCGCCATCGCGGATGCGGTCGATCTTTTTCTTGAGATCCTCCTTGTTGGTCACCGGCTGACTCTCGGCGATCAGGTACTTGCGGTCGCTAAAGGCCACGATGGAAATCGTGTCTTGAGAGCCCAACCGGTCGACCACCAACTTGGCGGCCTCGCGCAGGTTTTGAATTTTCTGGCCCTGCATCGAACCGCTTTTGTCCAGCACCAGGCTGAGGTTCAGGGGCATTTGGATCTGCGCCGCCCCTGCTGCGGGCCGCGCTTCGATCAGCACATACACCAGTTGTTGGGTATTCATTGCGGGCAGGCTGGCCTTGTTCAGCCTGCAATCCATCACCACGTCCTTGGCCATTCCATCCCTCCTTCGAGTTCAAACCCTATACGCCGAATTGGAGCGTGGGTCTTACCCAACCCTCCGCTCCGTCCCATCGGCTACCCTTCCTCGACCTGCACCACGATCACGCTGATGTTGTCCTCGCCGCCGGCCACATTGGCCCGCCGGACCAGCAGGTCGCAGGCCGCCTGGGGATCGGCTTCCTGCATCATCGCATCGGCCACGCCTTCGCTGCGCACCATCTCCCACAGCCCATCGCTGCACAGCACCAATCGATCGCCCACCGCCAGGGGCAGATGATCGCCATCGACCTCAACAGTGGGCTGGTCGCCCACGCAGCGATAGATGACGCTCCGATGCGGGTGCGTGTAAATCTCGTCGGGCGCCGCACGCCCTTCGGCAATCATGCTGGCAACCACCGAGTGATCCCGGGTGAGTTGGGTCAATCCGTCGGCGTTCCAGCGATACGCCCGGCAGTCGCCCACGTGAGCCAGAAAGAGCCGGTCGTTCCGCACCAGCGCCGCCGTCAGGGTTGTGCCCATGTCATTCTGGCGTTTGTGGCGGGCCAGATAGACCTGATCGTTGGCGGCGACGATGGCCTGCTGCAAGCGCGCCACGATCCCTTCGTCAGTCTGAGGTTCCTCACCGAGCAACGGCAGGATCAGCCCACGCAGCACCTGATCGGCGAACACCTGAAGCGCCAATTTGCTGGCGATCTCGCCGCCCTCGTGTCCGCCCATCCCATCGGCCACGGCAAACAGCCCCACCAACGGATCCATCTGCGACTGATAGGTGGGAGCCAGGGTGAACACCAGCATCCCATCCTCATTCAGCTCCCGGACCTGCCCCACGTCGGAGCGCTGCCCCACCCGCAGGCGCAGGCTGGGAGCGAGCGGCTCGTCGGGCAGTCCGCCCGGCTCGGCCATCACCAGAAAAGTTCGCCCCTCATGGTCGACCCGGGCCAGCGCCGAATCGGTCAGCGGTTCCCAATCGGCGGGATCGCGAACCTCGCGGACCTGCACCTGGGGTCTGCGATCCTGCACAGCGCCGCAGCAGGCGCAATAGTCATCGTCGGGCGCGTTGCCCTCGAACCCGCACTGCCAGCAGCGTTGCAGGTCGTGGGCCTGATACAGGACGGTATCGGCCTGTTCCTCCAGCACGCGCAGCACGACAAAGCGCCCGGCGAAAAGTTCACCCGGCAATTCGACCGCCAGGGCGGAGGACTCCTCACGCCAGAAGGAAGGGACCTCTTCTCCGACCTCGGGAAAGGCCTCGACTTCCTCACCGGCCTCTCCTCCATCCGTTTCCGCGGCCTCTTCTTCAGGGGGCAGCGACCCGAGGGGCTCGACCGGTAAGGGTTCCAGAGGCTCTGCTTCCAGCTCGTCCTGTCCCTCCGGCTCGTGCGCTTCGAACGGCTCGGGAGAACCTGTCTCTTTGGGCTCCGCGCCGACCGGCTCGGCAACAGCCTCCTCAGATCCAGGCTCCTCAGGCATACTCTCCAGATCGGTCTCGGCTGCCAACCC
>CAYVLO010000134.1:4538-8275 GCA_964452125.1 uncultured Anaerolineaceae bacterium
CTCTGGCGCCGGCTCTGGAACGGCGGGCGCCGCCGCCTCAGCCTGAGCTTTGGGTTCGGACCCTTCCAAGATGGGGGCAGGCTCGGCGACCCGCTCCTCTTCCACTTCCCTCTCGGGCGCAACGGGCGGCGCCTCGGGCACGTCCATGGTTTGGCCACAGGCACGACAAAAACGAGCCCCTTCCCGGTTCTCTGTCCCGCACTTGGCACACTTCATTCCGATACTCCTTTGCTTCCCCCCAGGGGCCTACCGGCCCAATTTAGCGCAACCTGAACTCGATCACCACCAGTCCGACCTTGATCCGATCGCCGTTGCGCAGTCGATAGGCGCGGTGGGGCTGGAGCGGATAGCCGTTGACGGTTGTGCCGTTGCTGCTGCCCAGATCCGCGACGAAATAGCCCCCCTGTCCGCGGGTAATGCGGGCATGGCGGCGCGACACATAGTCTCCATCGTCGTAAAACGTCATATCAAAGTCGGGCCGGTAGCCCTCGGCCTCGCTGGCGCGCCCCAACTGCATGGGACTGCGGGCCACCGGCATCTCCCACACGGCCCGCACCGGTTCGACCACGCGCAGAATCGCGGGCCGGGCCGGCCCGAAGGAATGGCCGCAGCCCACGCAAAACCCCGCGCTCATGCGATTGCTCCGTCCACAGGCCGGGCAGGCCTTGGTCGGCGCTGGCTTCGGCGCCGGGACCGCTCTCGCGGGTTGGGGCACGCGGGGCGGCGCTGGTTTCGACGGCGGCAGTGGTTTTGCCGCGTCCGCCGGTTGAGCCACCCACGGCGCCTTGGCTTGGACCGGGGCCGGGGGCCGGGCCGCCGCCACAGCAGGCGGCGTGTAGGGCATGGGCAGGGCGTCGATGATCGCCTGGCGCATCTCCAGGGCCGATTGAAAGCGCCGCTTGCGGTCGCGATTCATCGCTTTTTCAATCAGGGCCACCGTCTTTTTGGACAGAGCCGTCGTATAGTTCACCAGGGGCAGCGGCTCGGAGGGCAAAAAGGCCGGGGTCGGCGCCATGTTGGCCAACAGGTGATACATGGTCGCCCCCAGCGCGTACACATCCGAGCGGGCATCGGTCTGGCCTTTGCCCCATTGTTCGGGGGCGGCATAGTTCTCAGAGCCCATCGCCACCGTGTCGCGTTTTTTGCCGATCTTGTAGGTGCGGGCAATGCCAAAGTCGATCAGTTTGACCAGCCCCGTATGGGTGACCATCACGTTGCTGGGCTTCATGTCGCGAAAGATAATGGGCGGCGTGCGCCGGTGGAGATAGTCCAGGGCATCGCAGAGCTGAACCGCCCACTGGAGCACATCGGTTTCGAGCAGCGGCGCGTTGGTCGTCTCCAGGCGCTTTTCCAGCGACTCGCCAAAGATGAACTCCATCACCAGGCAGGCGCGCCCGTTTTCCTCGAAAAAGTCGGCGATTTCCGGGATGTTGGGGTGGTCGAGCTCGCGCAGCAATTTGGCCTCGTGGGAAAAGAGATCCCGGGCCACAGCCTGCTCTGTCTTGTCCTGGGTCTGGGGGCGCAACTCCTTGAGCGCCCACAGCTTGCCGCTGCCCAATGGCAGCTCTTCTACCTGGTACACCCAGGCCATGCCGCCGCCCCCTACCAGGCGGACAATGCGATAGCGGCCTTGGATTACGGTGCCAATTACCAAAGGTTGACTCATGCGTGCGGTTCCCTCAGTTCAGGACCATTGTACCCCAACATGCCGTCCCGTGCCTGACGCCCGCCTGCCGTCCCCTTGACAACGGTCCGCCACGGCCAACGCCCCAAACTCAATCGGGAATAACAATCTGCCCCGCATCGGGCAGCGGCGGCGGAAAGCTCATGTCGAGCTTTTCCAGCGTGTCGACAATGATCTCGGAGATGGCCAGGTTGCGATACCACTTGTGATCGGCGGGGATCACGTACCACGGCGCCCAGGGCGTGCTGCACAGGCTGAGCGCATCCTCGTAAGCCCGCATATACTCGTCCCAATGGTCCCGCTCTTTTACGTCTTTGATCGAAAACTTCCAGTTCTTCCTGGAATCGTCCAACCGGGCCTGAAACCGTTCTTTTTGTTCCTCCTTGGAAATATAGAGAAAGAACTTGAGGATCTGGGTCCCGTTTTCGGCCAGGAGCTTTTCGAAATGGTTGATCTGCTCGTATCGCTTTTCCCAGACTTCTTGGGGGACCATCTCGTGGACGCGAACGACGAGCACATCCTCATAGTGAGAGCGGTTGAAAATGCCAATGTAGCCTTTGCGCGGCGTGGCTTTGTGCACGCGCCACAGGTAATCGTGGGCCAACTCTTCTGCGGTGGGCACCTTAAAGCTCGTGACCTGGCAGCCCTGGGGGTTAACCCCACTCATCACCTTTCGGATCGTGCCATCCTTCCCACCGGCATCGAGGGCCTGCAGGACGATCAGCAGCGAATGCTTGCCTTCGGCCCACATCACTTCCTGCAAATCCTGAAGCCTCTTCATATTACGTTTGAGTGGGGATTTGGTTTCTGCCTTTTTCTGATAATCGCCGGTGTAGCCGGGATCATAGTCAGCCAGGTTGATGCGCGCGCCCGGGGGCACCAGAAACGGGTGTGCCATGAGTCCACCTCCTGATTGGTTTGGCGACTGTGCGCCTGGAACCATTATACCCGCGATGGGAAATTCGCGCAAGATGCAGAGAAAATTCCCCTCGATCGAGTTCCTTCCTGGGTACTGGATAGGTGGCCCGTGGATTGTGAGTTTGTCCCCAAAAAGCAGCAAAGGGGCGCGCGGCCGCGCGCCCCTTTGACGATTGAGCGCCATGATGTCTTTTAGAAATCTGAACCCACCCCGTGGGAGCATCCCGCGGGAGGTGGGCTTTACGATCATCCTATCCTCACGAACCTCGTGGCTTTGGCCAACCCGCTCCCCAAGGTGCTTGGGCCCAGATTGCCAAACGCGCCTGTGAGCAATACCTTCACGCCCACTCTCCATTCCGCTCTGGGGCTCTTGACCCCTTTATGAGCATGGCCATGCCCTCGCGAGCCACCTCGGCCCAATCGGCGCCAAAGGGATCCAACAGGCCTTGGGCCAACAAACCAATGGCAAAGGAGAGCAGCACCCGGCTGGTGATCTCGGGATCGACCTCACCCAGAGAGCCCTCTTGAATGCCCTCCCGCACCAGATCCGCAAAGAACTGATCGTACTTGCAAAAGTGCCCAACCGTCGCCTGCCAGACCTCGGGGCTGCGCCCGGCATGGGCCAGGAACTCGAGAAAGATGGGCAGCCTGCCGCCGGCATCGCGAAACACCGCGCGGACCATGCCCGTCATGCCCATCAGATCCTCTGGCACGGTCTGCGATCCCGAACGCACAGCCTCGATCTGCGAATCGAGACCCTCCAGCCACTGGTCCAGCATCTCCAGGAACAGGGCCTGCTTGCTGGGAAAATGGTGATAGAAACCGCCCTTGGTCACACCCGCCCGTTGGCAGATCTCTGCCACGCCGGTGGCGTCGTAGCTGTGGCGGGCAAAGGCCTCCACAGCCGCCTCGAGAATTCGGGTGCGCGTCTCTTCGCCTCGCGCCTGCGTGGTCATGACGATCCCCTTTCCGAAAATACCGACCAGTCGGTCTTATTCTATCACGGGGTGCCCTGGGTGTCAAAAGCAATCGGTCCCCCACAACGCACTGACCCACGTGCCATAGATCATGACCTTTGGCACTAGCAGCCTGTCGGAGAGGGTTGTCATTCTGAGGAACGGAGGCGGCAAAGCCG
>CAYVLO010000135.1:0-8266 GCA_964452125.1 uncultured Anaerolineaceae bacterium
GATTCAGGAACCCCAGAGCTTCAGGCCTCAGGTTGTACCCATGCTGCCGGGATAAACAACCGCCGTTCCCCTGTGCGCTTTAGAGTGCGTAAGCGGAGCTTGCGCGGATTGTTTGCGGCAGCAAGCGTCCTGCCAAGGCAGGCACGCACTCCAGAGGGATGACTGCTCAACACCCAGCGGTGTAACGAACTCATCCACCATTCCGATAGACACCCCTGTGTTTCTTGCGGTTTAGATTTTCTTCATGCTCGTGCGGGATCGCCAGACCCCGCGCGAGCATGTTGCGATCATCAGCAAGGCCCAGATCAGCCAGGCGATCAGATTGGCGAGGAGGGCGGCCCGGATGAGGGTGGGCTGATACTCGAAGGCGATCTGATGGGCTCCGGCGGGCACCGGCACGGCCCGGAAATAGAGGTCGGCGCGCAGGATGGGGACCGGCTGCCCATCGACGGTCGCGGTCCAGCCGGGATAGTAGGTGTCGGTCAGCACCAGGTAGCCGGGCGCATTCAGGTTGACGTCCAGTCGCACCCTCTCGGGGGCATACTCGACGAGGTGGGCTGGGGAGTGGCTCCTCTCGGATTGCATGGGATCGCCCTCTGCCAGCAGGACCTCGGCAGCCGGGTCAAAATCGGGTTGCTGCATGATCGCCAGGGCCTCGTCGGGGTCGGGTGCGATCCGGGCGCGGTGAACCACAAAGGCCCGCGGCTGAACGGCGAGGTTCTCATAGATCTTGACGTCGCCCGAGTGGACCAGCCGGAAGGTAGGATCGACGGTCAGGGTGCGCGTCGTCTCCGCTTCGCCGTCGATGAGCGTCAGTCCCCGCAGAACAAAGCATTCCCCCGGCAGCAGAGATTGAACGGTGATGGCCGTGGGGCGCACCTTCTCCCCCCATTCGAGGATGCTGACATAGTCGGCGCCCTGGTCGTTCTCGCCCCAGCGGTGGCCCACCCGCGCCTGGCGGTGGGCGGCTAGCCCCTCATCGTAGAGCCCTTCGGCGGTGTCCTCCCCGGCGCGGAGGGTTTGCGTGAGGGGCGTGGCCCCGGCGCGGTGGAGGGTCACCGTGGCGACGGGCGTCCCTTGCTCCAGGTCCAGAGTTCCGGTCAGATAGGAGACCAGGCCCAGGTGAGTGGTCTGAAAGTCGGGCAGGTCGTCGAGGGTGACGCTGCCCAGGGGCAGGGTGTGCTCCAGGTCGTAAAAGACGTCGTCGATCCAGACGTCTTGGACTTTGTCGGTAATGACGTACTTGACGTTCAGCAGCGATAGAAGGCGCGCCGGTGGGATCTGGGGTAGTTGCTGCCGCAGACGGCCATCGGGCCAGATTTCGTCCGCAGGCAAGAACAGCCGCTCAAAGTGGACATAATCCTCAATGGGCAACAGGCCGCCATCGTAGCCATCCACGCTACCGAGCCGGTAGCGGAGGGGCAGGTTGTAGGCCAGCACCTCCTTCATTTTGGTGGAGACGATGAGGTCGTAGACCGCCTTTTCGGGCAGGAATGGGCTAAAGAGGGCCTGGAGGTCGCCCAGGTCGCCGGGGTCAAAGAGGATGTCAGACAGGCTGAGAAAGCGGAAGGGTTGACCGCTGGCATCGGCCAGCAGATGAGCGGGAGCGGTGCGCAGCGAATCGTAGGCGGCGGGCGCTGTGGGCTGGTTGTAGGCCAGCTTGCGTCCGGCGAGGAACAGTTCTATGACCAGGAGCAGGAGGAGGCCCCAACGGGCGATCCGCCGCGAGCGCAGCATGTTCAATGACTCCAGTCCCAAGCCAGCCAACAGCGCCGCGCCAAAGGCGTAGAGCAGCAGCCAGCGGGCCGGGGCACGGAACAGGTCAAAGCCCGGCACGACCCGATAGAGTAGATAGTAGAGGGGATTGTAGGCGCCCAAAGCCAACAGAACGCCAACGGCGGCCAGGAGCAGGGCCACCAGCCCCAACGGGCGCCGGCGCTTGATGGCCGTCCATCCGCCCAGGGCGGCGAGGGCCAGGCCCACCAGGCCGATGTAGGCCACATACTCGCTGAATGGAGGCTCCCACAGGAAAGGAGGCAGGAAGGCCTTGAAGACCAGCCCAGGCTTGAGGGAGAAGGAGGCCGCCTCCCGGTAGGGCAGCCCTCCGCTGCGCACCGACAGACCCGATAGCTCGAGCGTGGGCGCGAGCTGTCCCACGGCCAAGGCCAGCCCCAACGCGACCATGACCGCCAGGGCGGCGACGGCGCCCAGAGCCCGGGTCCACCGGCGGGGTTCCCCACCCGCCAGGCCGCGAAACAGGGCGTACAGGCCCGCGCCCGCCAGGACGATGTAGGCAGCCTGGGTGTGTCCCGCCAGGAGCATCAGACCGACGATGGCCCCCCCGCCAAGGATGCCCGGCCATCGCCGGGAACCGGGGCTCACAGCCCCGTCCAGGCAGAGCAGCAGCCAGGGGAGCCAGGCCGAAGCGTTTAGTTGGTTGAGGTGCTCCACCTGGGCGCTCAGGAATCCGCCCAGGCCAAAGATGGCGGCCGAGACGAGGGCGGCTGCCGGACCCACCCGTAGCGAGCGGCGGGCAAACAGGTAGGTGCCGGCCGAGGCCAACCCGATGTGGAGGACGATGCTCCAGGCCAGTTGCTTGGGCGCCGACAGCCACAACAGCGGCCAGTGCAGTGGGTAGAGCACGGCCGTCTGCGAGTTGGCCAGCAGCGGCGCCCCCATGAACAGGTACGGATTCCACAGGGGGATCTGGCCTGAGCGGAGAGCCTGGCTGGAAAAGTCGCGATAGGGGTAAAAGTAGGCGAACACATCCAATCCGGTGAGGATGCGGTTGGTGAGAGCGATTTTCCAGAAAAAGAGGAGCGCCAGTGCGGCCAGACCGGCCAGGGCGGCAATGTCGATCCAGCGATTGGGGCGGTTTTCGGTCACGGTTCCCACTCCAGGCGATAGAGCCAACCCGTGTCCCGGTCTCGGGTGTAAAACAGGGGCAGCGACAGCTCTTCAATAGGCGTCAGCGTGTGCCGGGCCCCCTGCCGGTCGATGAACTCGGCCATCAGTCCGCCGTCGTCCACCAGGTACACGGGGCGAGCGGCGCGACGCATGGCTTCCAAAAAGAGGGTCCACTCGTCTTCGGTCCAGCTATCGTAAGGCCGGATGGCGTCGCGGTCGGTGTACATCATCACCGCGCCGGCGTTGAGCGAGGCGCCGATGATGGCTTGGGGTGGGGTGAGCTCGGCCAGTCGATCAAAGGCGCGGCGATGGTCGGCGCGCATGTAGCCAAAGGAGGCCCAGCCGGGTTTCCACAGATTGTCGATCATGGCCCAGCGGGCCATCGCCAGGCTGAGGAGGGTCCAGCCGATGAGTAGCGCGGGCAGCAGGGCAGGGCCCAGCCGGGGGAGGGGGTCGGCCTTCTGAGCCAAACGGCGCGCCTCCACAACCAGGGCGACCGCGCCATAGCCCACGGCCAGATTGACCAGGGGAAAGAGGGAGATCAGGTCGCGCAGGCGCAGCGAGTGATAGGTCAGATGAACCAGGAGCGCGAGCAGAAAGGCGCTGCCCAACACCCAGGCCTCGCGCGAGCGGTCGCGGGCCAGGCGATAGCCCCCGAACAGGGCCAGGGGAAAGAGATAGCCCCATTCACCAGCCACCAAAGAATCGCGCAGCATCTGCCAGGCGACCGGGCCCATGTATTTGGGGTGCATCAAGGGCAGCTCGGTGGTTTCGGTGGCCAACGGGCCGCCAAAAACCTGCCAGCGGTAGGCGATATCGGGCGCTGCCCCCACCAGGGCCGCCATGCCCACGACGACCAGCGCTACGATGGCCCGCTTGCGGCGCGTCGACGGGGCTGCGGTTTGGTCTGCCTGGGCGCCCAGCAGGAGGGCCAGGGCCAGCGGCAGGGCCAGGACCAGTTGGGTGTGCCGCACCCAGTAGGCCCAGGCGAAGAACAGGCCCGCCCAGGCCGATGCCCACAGGGCTCGCCCGCCACCCGAAAGCTGTCGCATGGCGCGCAGGGCAAAAAGCAGGGCGAGCGCGGTGAACAGTTGGGCGGGAGCGTCGGCCATGGGCACCAGGAGGCGGTCGACGTGCTCGGGGGAAGTGGCGGTGAGGGCTACTGCCAGCGCGGCGGTCAGATGGCGGATGGGCCGCGGCTGGCCTCGCAGTGTTTCCTGGACCAGGAACCAGGTGGCGACCAGGGCCAGCAGAGCGACCACCGGGGTGGCGAGGTATAGGCCCGCTTCGCCTGCCAGTTTGTAACCGGCTGCCAACAGCACCGAGGCGCCGGTGGCCCACACACTGGGGCAGTCGCCCAGTTCGTTGCGGGGAATGTGGTAGCCGACCGGTTGCAGGGGCGCCCAGGCGATCTGCAGCGGCATGACCTCCTGGAAGAGGCTGTAGCGGTGCAGGAAGGTGCCCCGCTCGACGAGATCGACGCCCATCTGGGCGTAGGCAAAGGGGTCGCTGGCGGTGGCACCGTGGGTGCGCTTGCCAAAATAGATCGCGCCCGACCAGGCCAGGGTGGCGACCAGCAGCGCGATGAGGGCGCCTTGCCAGAATCGGTCCCGCCGGCCCAGCCGTCCGCTGGCCACGGACCACTGGCACAGCAGGGTGTAACTGACGGCAGCCAGCACGACGCCGTCGAGATAGAATAGAGAGACCATCGGATTGGGGAAGACCAGACCCTGCCAGCCGATGACGGTGATGCCCTGTCCGAGGTAAAAGAGCCGCAGCGCAGTGGCCAGGTAGGCGACCAGCAGCGGCGTGAGGGCCATCAGGGCCTCTGCGCCCACCGAGAGGCTGGCTGTGGGCGCTTGCGGGGGATCGTCCGATTCCGCGCTTGTGGCGATGGGGGCCGGGCGCCGTGGCGCGAGGGCCTGGGGGGCCAGCAGAGCGGCCAGCACTGGAATCGCCAGCCACACGGGCCATCCATAGGCGGCCACCACCAGAGCAATGCCCAGCCAATGAACGGCCAGGCCCGCCATCCACCACGCCCGCCCAGACGGCCCTTGGGTCGGGGCGCCCGTGGGCGCTGGCGGCCGTAGAGCCAGGATGCGCAGTTGAGCCCACAGCCAGGGGGGGAGGGTTTTGGCCCGGAACCGGGCGATGACCACGACCGTCGCAGCCAGGGTTGCCAGCAGGGCAGGCCAGATGCGGGCCGACCAGCCAGGCCACGCCAGGAAGCGACCGACCACGGTACCCAGGCCAGCCGTGCAGAGCCAAAGCTCCAGCCAGGCCAGCGTGCGTCCGGTGGATGGCTGGTCCGTGCGACCCAGGGCCTGCAAGCTGCGCAGCGCCCAGACGAGACCCACCAAAAAGCCGAGCCCGAGAAAGGCGTACAAGGCCCCAAGGGCGCCCATAGGTCCCGGATCGCTCACGACCCAGTATTCGGGGCTGAGGAGGCGCCTGATCAGGTCAACCATAGACGGGGACCCGCCTTTCGGAGGGTGGGTGGCACGGCTGTTGCATTGTCTCTTGACGGCATACAGTCAATTTCCCCAGCTCGCGCGGGATCGCCAGATCCCGCGCTTTTTGCGGCGGATGGCAGTCGGAGACTGCACGCGAGCCGCCGCGAGCCCAACGTAGGTGAATCCCGACCTTGCAACAGCCGTGGTGTGGATGGGCAAAGCCTTGCTGGGCGGCTGGGGCGCTGTGGCGACCCTCCAGCGGGCCCTCCAGGCGATAGAGGCGGAAGGATATGGAGCCGTCCCGCCGGTGCGTCTCCAGGACCGGCGTCAGGGCAAAGCCCGCTTGGGTCAAGGCCGCCACCACCGGCGCGCTGTCGCGCCAACTGGGGAAGGCGATGAACCTTGGCTCGCGGCGGTAGACATACGCATCGTGGGTGAGATCGGCCAGATCGGGATACCAATGCAGGCGGAGCGGCGCGCCGTACAGGTAAAAGCGATAGTGATAACCCAGCCAAAAGTGGTACAACACCGAGTCCTGCGGGGCGTGGGCGCGCAGATAGGCCGCCATCTCGTCAATGCCGTCGTAGGCGCCGTGATCGCCGCCCAGGGGCAGATCGCTGCGAACGGCGCGGGATACGGGGCTGACCACGAGCAGGATCACCGCCAGGGTGGCGGCCACCGCGTAGACGGTTCGACTGGTCGGGGTGGGCAGCGCAAGGCCCACGAGGGCAATGGCCCGACCCGCAACCAGGGCCAGGAGGGGGACCAGGCTCAGCAGGTACCGATCCCACACCTGGACGCTGATCAGCCCGTGCAGCACCAGGTACCCCGCGACAAAGGCCAGCAGAATTCCATCCATGCGGACGGGGCGGGGAATTCGGTCCACCACGCGGCTGGCAGCCAGCCATAGGGCTCCTGCGGCGATGAGCAGGAGGTTCAGGGCGGGCGAAACCCAAAAGCTGCCCAGCAGGCGTAACCATTCGCGGCTCCGCTCGCCAAGCAGAGTCCAAGGGACCACTTTGAGGCCGCCGTAGCTGATGACGCTCTGCTCGAAAAAGCCGGGGCGTTGGATCCGGGCCTGATCCCAGGCCACAACGCCAGCCACGACCAGCGCCCATGCCAGGGCAAAGCGAACCCAGGGCTGGCGTCCCAGGTGAAGGAGGAGTTGTTGCGGCCTCTTGGCTTGCGCGGGAGCGTCCGATCCCGCGCCCTTTCCGGCGGAAGACAGTTGTAGACTGCCCGCGGCTCGGTGGGAGCTTGCCGAGAGGGCGCTCGTCAATATCGCCGCGACCAGGGGCAAAAAGAGCAACCCCTGCTGTTTGGCGGCAAAGGCCAGGCCGGCCAGCAGCCCCGCCGCCCCGGGTCGGGCGCGGGCCGCGGCCCACAGGGAGGCCAGGGTCAGGGCCGTCATCAGGGGATCGGTAAAGGCCGTGGAGGCAAAGAGCAGGTCAAAGGGCGATAGGGCCAGCAGCAGAGCTGCCAACAGAGCCGCACCCGCCGCCGCGGTTTGGCGGTAGAGCGCCCGGCTCAGGGCGTACACCAACGCCACCGAGACGACGCTGGCCAGGAGGCTGGGCAGCCTGGCGGCCAACTCATAGCCGGCAACGCTGACCACCGGGGCGCCTGTGGGCACGAGCAGAAAGGACAGGGCCAGGGTGTAGGGGAACAGCGGTGGCTTGTCGACCGGTTCCCAATCGAGCATGGGATCGGCGCCGGTGGCGATCTGCAAGCCCCAGGTGGCGTACAGGGCTTCGTCCTCCAGGAATCGGTTTTGTCCCAGGGGCGCCAACCGCAGGCCCAGGGCCAGGCACAGGATAGGGATCAACAGGAGCGAGGCGCGTTTTTCATCGCAGGCCATGGAAAAGCGGCGCTGTGCCTGTGCCATTCCCCTAATCCACGAATCGGTATTTCAGGAGGGTCCAGAAGGCGATGGGCGCATCGCGCCAGCTGATCTTTTTGCCCTCGTCGTACTCGCGCCCATAGTAGGAGATGGGCACCTCAAAGATGCGGTAGCCGCGCTTGAGAATCTTGGCCGTGATCTCGGGCTCCAGCTCAAAGCGGCGGGAGCGGAGGGGCATGTCGCGGACCACGTCGGCGCGGAAACATTTGTAGCAGGTTTCCATATCGGATAGGATGGCATTGTACAGGATGTTGGTCGTCAGGGTCAGCAGCTTGTTGCCCATCATGTGCCAGAACATCATGGCCTTGCGCGGCCCCAGGAATCGGCTGCCGTAGACGACCGATACGCGGTTCTCGAGGATAGGCTTCAGGAGGGCGGGATAATCCAGTGGGTCGTATTCCAGATCGGCATCTTGGATGAGGAGGATGTCCCCGGTGGCTTGTTCGATGGCCGATCGGACGGCAGCACCTTTGCCTCGATTCTGCTCGTGGTAGATAACCGTAAGGTCGTCGCTGGTTTCTTCCTCGGTCAGAATCTCGCGGGACCCATCGGTCGAGCCATCGTCGACGGCAATGATCTCTTTGTTGACGCCCGGAATTTCGACCGCGCGAATCTGTTTCAGGATTTCTCGAAGGGTTGCCTGTTCGTTGTAGACGGGCATCAGGATGGAGAGCTTGATCATGGGACACTCCTTATGAGAACAAGTCCTGGGTATTATAGCCGAACCACGGTCCCAGGGCAAGAATCTGGGCGGATGGGTCAGCGATTCCAATTTTGGCTTGGGACAAACCCATTTTGGGGCGCAGCATGCCCTGCCCCTACCGATTCGCCGTCACGAGCGCGGCGGGCCGGCCACAAATTTCACGCATTTCACGAATGGGTTGCTGTGCGGCCGCCCCCTCGTATGTCTCCATGACGGGATCTGTACGGGCGGGTTTCAAACCCGCCCCAACAAATGGCATCCTTGTGCGCCCGCGCCGAGCAGGGGCGGCAAATGTAGGGGCGA
>CAYVLO010000136.1:0-8261 GCA_964452125.1 uncultured Anaerolineaceae bacterium
GGGCTCGTAGGTCACGTCGGCCAGCGAAACGTAATCGCTGCTGTTGCCCCGGAAGCGGTAGGTGCCCAGCGACACCCATTGGTTGCTGTAGGCCGATTGGTTGACGATGCGCAGCGTATACCCCCCGGCGTGAGAGACCCAGTAGCGCGCCCGGGCCGTGGTCGTAAAGCGGTGCGGGATGTAGACATAGACCTCGTAGCGGTTGGCCGCCAGGCCGGGAACCCAGCGCGCCCAGTTGTAGCCGGGCCGGACCGCGTCGTTGTTCTGGGTCCACAGCAGGTCGCCGTCCCACCCCTCGGCTTCCAGCCGCCAGGCGCTGGCCGTGCCACCCTTGGAAAACCCGGGTCCGCCATTGTCCACAATGACGGCGCCGGTGCTGGGCGGCGGCTCGGGAGCGGCGTCGGCCTTGGCCCACGAGAGCTTGGCCGTGGCGACGCCGGTGTTCTCATAGTATTCCATGCGCACCGGCACGTTGCCGCCGGGCAGGTAGAGGGTGCCCGAGTAGGTGTGGGCCGCCTGGTCCTTCCAGGTGTCGATGAGCAGGTGCTCGTTGACCCACAGGCGGGCGCCGTCGTCGACGGTGATGGTGAAGCGGTAATTGCCCGCTGCCAGGTTCAGCGCGCGCGTCCACCGCGCGGAGAAACCGTCGGTGTTGATCACACCCGGGGCGGGCGACCCGCTGCCCCACGAAAAGTTGACCTGCCCGTCGTCGCGGACCAGCGCGGGGGCCCCGCCCAGGGTCTTGTTGTTATAGTATTCGCCCCGCCAGTTGGTGATGGCCGTCACCGGCGCCCACGACAGCCGGGCCACCGCGTCGCCGGTGTTTTCATAGAAATCGACCTGGACCAGGTGATGGCCGGCGGCCAGGCTCCGGTCGGCGGTGAAGGTCTTGACCGAGTGGTCGTTCCACTGGTCGATGATCAAGCCGCCGTCGACCCACACCCGGATGCCGTCGTCACTGGTGGCCGAAAAACGATAGGTCCCTGCCGCCAGGTCCAGGTAGCGGGTCCAGCGGGCCGAGAACCGGTCGCTGGCGATGGCCGGGTCGGGCGAGCCCAACCCCCAGTTGTGGTCGAGGTTGGGTTCGGACCGGAGCATCACCGGGGTGCCCGACAGGGTGGTGTTGTTCCAGTAGGAAGCCTGCCAATTCGGATCGGAATGCTGGGGGCTCGGTCCCTGGGCTTGGACGGGTCCCCCTACCAACGACATGAGAAGGACAAAACTCAACAGAATCCCAACTTTCCGAAACATCGTGTACCTCCTTACAATCGTTCCTGTTTCAAATTCCTGCTCGGCGCCCCTTCGGGCGCCCTGTCAGCGCTTTTGCGCTCGCCGCTCCCGCTCCAGTCGTCGCCCCGGCGCAAGCAGGGGCCCATGGGCTTTGGGCGCGGCATGCCGCGCCCCTACGGTGCAGACGGTAAGCCATTCGTGAAATTCGCGAAATTCGTGGCCGGTACGTTGCGCCGGCCATCCCGTCGCCCCCGCGAACGCGGGGGCCCATGGGTTTTGGGCGTAGCATGCCGCGCCCCTACGAGTGCCGGCCGGGTGGCCATTGTAGGGGCGGGTCTCAGACCCGCCCCTACCGTCCCCCTGTTGGGCGCGCGAGATGGCAACCGAAGGTTGCACGCGATCCCGCGCGAGCAAGATAGCCCCTGCCATCTCGTCGTCCCTACAGATGCACACCGGCTTGGGACCTGTACGGGCGACGCATGCGTCGCCCGTACTTATCGCCCCTTGAGGCGTTGGCGGCAACCCAACGGGTCCATCCTACTCGGTCAACCTCTGCATCCAGAACCGGATGCGGGCCGGGCCGACATAGTCATAGTACTCGACTGTCAACTTGTGGTAGCCGCCCTTCACATAGAAATCCTGGCAATAGGCGCCGCCTCCGTGGCGCCATTCCCGTAGGATATAGGGCAGGCTGTCATCCATTTCGATGCTGACCCCGTCATCCACCTTGGCGCAGAAGCGGTAGGTGCCGGCCGCAAAGTCTGTCTTGCGCACGAACTTGATGCCAAAGTTATCGGCGGGAACTCCGGGGGCCGGGGCGCCTGTGCCCCAGTCAAAGTTGATGTCAGCCACCTTTCGACTGAAAACCGGCGTACCTGCCAGATCGCGGTTGTTGTAAAAACGCGCGTTCCAGCTCGTCGCACCATCGTTCTGAGTCCACCAGAGCTGGGCCACCGCGTTTCCGGTCCGCTCGTACATCTCCATGCGGATCTGATGCCGCCCCTTGGGCAGGACAATGTCGCCGGTATAGGCGCCCGGTCCGTCGTGCCACCGGTCGATGATCAGATGGCCGGCCACCCACAACCGGACGCCGTCATCGGCGTTGACAAAGAAGCGGTAGGTGCCTTTGGTAAAGTCCATGTCTCGCGTCCAGCGCACGCTGAAATTGTCGGCGGGCAGTCCAGCCGCCGGGGCGTCCGTCCCCCAGTTAAAGTCGAGGTTCGCATCGTTACGGACCAGGACCGGCGTGCCGCTCAGGTTTTTGTTGTTATAGTACTCGCCCTTCCAGTCGGGAAAGTTGGCCGCATTGGACCAGCGCAAGCGGACTCTGGCCCCACCCGTGTGCTCGAACATCTCTAGCCGCACCGTGTGGTTGCCCGGGCTGAGGGAGATCTGACCCACGTAGGTGGCCACGGCGTCGTGCCAGCGGTCGATGATCAGTTGATTGTCGACCCACAGCCGGACCCCGTCGTCGATGTCCACCGTGAACTGGGTGACGCCGCCCGAGAAGGGGAGGGTCCGCGTCCAGCGCACGCTGAAATTGTCGGCGGGCAGTCCAGCCGCCGGGGCGTCCGTCCCCCAGTTAAAGTCGAGGTTCGCATCGTTACGGATCAGGACCGGCGTACCGCTCAGGTTTTTGTTGTTATAGTACTCGCCCCGCCAGCTCGAGGCGCCGCCCACCTCTTCTCGCCAAAAGATGGCCACGGCGTCGCCCGCCCGCTCGTACATCTCGATGCGGAGGGTGTGCGCGCCGGCCGTCATGGCCCGTTCGGCCGAGTAGGTGGTGGCGCTGCTGTCGTGCCACTGGTCGATGAGTAGTTGGCCATCGACCCACAGCCGGACGCCGTCGTCGACGCGGACGTTAAAGCGGTAGGTCTTGGCCTCGGTCACGATCGGACGGGTCCAGCGCACGCTAAAGTAGTCGGCGTTGATGCCCGCCATGGGGCTGCCAGCCCCCCAGTTAAAGTCGATCTTGGCGTCGTTGCGGACCAAGGGGGAGCCGATGAGGTTGATGTTGTTATAGTATTCGCCACGCCATCCGTCGGTTTGGGTTGACGCGATCTTGAATTCCGAGGCCCCAAAGGGCAGGGCAGCCGGTGAGGCTGCATGACCCATGGCTGCCGCCGGACCCAGCACGAGGACCAGAACCAGGATCACGGCGCTCAGCCGCCAGATTGCGTTCATTTTTCCCTGTATCGTTAACATTTCGACACCTCCTACTGTCGAAAAAAAACTCAATCGTTGTCGTATTTATTAGACGCTTGATCCCCGTTTGGGGTTCCCGTTCCGCTGGCGAGAATGTGGAGGACGCCTTGCCTTGGACCGGGTTCCCCGGCGATCCTATCGGCAGATGGTTCTGCTTTCTGGTCCCCAGTATACGACCTTTGGCGCAGCGCCGCATCGGCCAAGGGGCCAATTTCCCCCTGGACAGATGGCCATTGGCCGGCAGGCTGGGGTTTGCCACGAATGGTGGGAGTGCCAAGGAATCGCGGTGGGGACAGCAAGGGCGCGGCGCCAAGGTGCCGCACTCAAAAACCACGAAGGCTTGTAAGAGGGCACGCAGCGTCGGTAGGCCGGGGTTGAGCCAAAGATGGTGCGAATTCAAAAGAACGGAGGCGAGGCATTCGGCGCCTTGTCAGGGGCGCTGAATCGCCAGATCCGGCGCGAGCAGAAATGTGGCCAGTGGCGGGGTAGGCTTGGCGCCCCTGTCCTTCGGAGCGCGGCTCCTTCCCTGCCGCTATCTGTTAGCCTATCAGGGGATGGCGCAGGGATCGTAATCGGCGCCGACGACTATCGAGATATCCACCGCGCTCGAAGGGTCGGGACGATATTGGATGGCATCGGGCATCAGGTCCAGCTCCTGGGCCACTGTCTCGGCGACCGCTGGGCTGGCGTCGTAAACAAGTACCTGGGTCTGGGCATACTGTTGATGGTCGGCCGGTCCCGTATCCACGATCTGCACCCCCAGCCACACCAGGGCAGCGGCTGCCTGCTGCCCGGCGACGGCGCGCAACGAGCCGTTCTGCACCTGAATGGTGGTCTGATTGAGTTCTTCCAGAAACGCGAAATCGACGGGGCCATAGAACCCATCGAGCAACTCCTGGATCTTGTCTGGGTGTGGTAGCAGGACCTCGGCCCCTTCGGGGGTCAGCCAGCTTTCCACCTGCCAGGGGCCGATGGATTGGCTAAAGATCTGGTTGGGGTTTAGCTTCAGTCCCATGTAGGCCAGGGCCACCACCCGGTCCAGGGGTAGGTCGGTCTGAATCTTGCCCGACATGGCGTCCCACAGCGCCGGAATTTTGGGGATCAGGCTGCGGTTCAGTCGCTGCTGCCACAGGGCCATCAGGAGCTGGCGCTGGCGGCGCGACCGGTCAAAGTCGCTGGTGGTGATCCGCGATCGCGCATAGAGCAGTGCATCCTCGCCGTCCATCCAGCGGACACCCGGCTCCATGCCGATGTCGCTCAGGGGGCACTCTACGTTGACCTCGACCCCACCGACGGCGTCTACGATCTCCATAAAGCCCTTGAAATCGACGCGCACATAGTAATGGATGGGGATGCCGAGATTGTCATAGACCACCTGCTTGACGACCTCGGGACCGCTCCCTGGCTGCTGTACCTCGCCCCACAGATCGGCGGTGTTGATGCGGTCGTAGCCGTGGCCTGGGATATTGACCCACAGATCGCGGGGGATGGACAGCAACCGCACGATGTTGCGTTCGGCGTCGATGGATACCACGATGATGGTATCGGTCCGCCAGGCGCCATCGCCCTCGCGCTTGTCCGAGCCCAACAACAGGATGTGCAGGTTTCCGGAGGGGATGGTCACCTGAAAGTCGCCGGGGAGGACGGCCTGGGGATCGTTCGCGGCGGTGATGAGTTGTACGTCGGGCGGCCCCGGCACGAACAGCTCGCGGTCCAGGACGATGATGTCGTTTTGCAGGCAGTTGACCGATTTGAGCGTTTCCACATCGGCGCCAAAGCGGTCGGCCAGTGTGGACAGGGTGTCGCCCTCTTGGACTACGTGGGTGACCCAATCCAGGGGCGGCACACAGGGGGGCGGCGTCACCGGTGCGACGGTAGGCGCCGCCTCGACGGGTTGCCCCGGTGGGGTCGAAACCGACAGGCTGCTGATGGAACCGCCGTCACCGCGGCTTGGCTCGCCGGCCTTTTGGGCCGCGAGGGCGCTGGCTGCCAGCAGAGCGACGATGACCACCAGGACAAGAGCCACCCCCACCAAAAAGCGCGTGAGCCGGTCGGGGGAGGGCGATGCCGCTTCGGGGTTTGAGCGAACCATCTCTTGGCGGGACATTCCACCTCCACAACTCTTGCTCAATTCACGAGAACAGTATAGCATACAGATCTCAAAAGCGCAAATGCCGTCAAAAAAGGAGTTGAGCGTTAGAAATCGCTCGTCGATGAAGGCACTGGTCAGGTCTGAGGAGTGCCTGTTCTCGGTTTCGGATCTTGACAATCTGGGCAAGATGGAGTATCCTCAGAATGGACCGGTGGCTGAAAACAGCTACCAAACAACTCCCGAAAACGGTATACAAGGAGAGATAACGATGAAAGGCAACGACAAAATCCTGGAACAACTGAATGCCCGGCTGGCTGACGAGCTGTCGGCCATCAACCAGTACATGGTCCATTCGGAGATGTGCGCCGATTGGGGCTATGAGGAGCTGCACGAAGCCATCGAAAAGCGCGCCATCGACGAGATGAAGCACGCCGAGAAACTGATTGGCCGAATCATCTTTCTTGAAGGCCGACCCATTGTCAGCAACTTGAGACCGATCCATATTGGTGCGGATGTCAAGGCCCAGATCGAGAACGACAAAAACGCCGAGACGCAGGCCGTCCAGGACTATAATGCTGACATCAAGCTGGCGGTCGAGCTGGACGACAACGGCACGCGTGAGATGCTGGAATCGATTCTAGGCGACGAAGAAGTTCACGTCGACTGGCTGGAGTCGCAGCTCGACCAGATCGACCAGATGGGAATCCAAGTCTATTTGGGGCAACAGCTCTCATAGGCCAGTAACGACCAGGAGCTCACCCCCACTGGGGCAGAGCTTGCCCATGTCATAGATGGGATCTGTCTGATCGGGCGGCAGTGCGTGCCTGCTGCAGGCGATGGCTAGCGGGGCGGCAGGAACTGCCGCCCCTTTCGCTCGCCCTGTGGTCGGTTGTGTACAAGTCGGTGGGATGTCTTTGCGGGGGCCTGCCGAAGCCCCCGCACCCCGCGGCCAGGAGCCTAAGCGCCCGCAGACGGGCAGCCCGGAGCCCCCCGAATCTGGTGCGTTGCTCACTTGGTGCAGTTGTTCGCAGGCGCTCGGGTGTCACTGCGAGCCCCACAGGAACTTGGTCATCTCTCTAACCAAGGGTGATTGCCGCTCCCCATCACCCCGTGAGACCCAGCGGCGATGGAACAGCGGGATTCTCAATTACCCTCGAAATTGATACACCACCTCCGGTCGGTTGGACCGGCCTCGCCGCCGTTCCCGCGAACGCGGGAACCCATGGACCCCCGCTTGCGCCTCCCTGCGCCGGCAGGTGGGGGTGACGGCCGGGTCCGCCACGAATGGCACGAATTTCACGAATCCTGCGAGAAAAGGGGGCCAGGCCTACCCAGGCCGACCGGGTCAGGTCGACTCTGACGCAACTGGATCTCGACCGGGCAACGCCTTGCTTGCGGGGCAGGCAGGCGGGAGTGACGAACACAAGGCGCCAAGACCTCCGAGTTCTCCAAGAACTCGGAGGTCTGCGAGTAGCTTTTTGCTCGGCCCGAATGCCAGATCCGGGCCCCAAGCGCGGTTGGCAACCAAAGGTTGCCCGCGATCCCGCGCGAGCCACTGGGAGCGGCATGGGTGCGCATGGTTGTCATATCGAGAATGGCTGCGACACATCCTGAAACAGTGGACAAAAGAACCGGTGCGCGATATAATACTTTGCTCAGAAAATGAATCGAGAGGGGGACTATGCCCGATTTCCGCGTGGTTTCTGACTTTCAGCCGACCGGCGATCAGCCCGAGGCCATCGAGAAATTGGTCGACGGCCTCCAGCAGGGGCACAAACACCAGACCTTGCTGGGCGCCACAGGCACCGGCAAGACCTACACCATCGCCAAAGTCATCGAGCGAGTCCAGCGGCCGACGATGATCATGGCCCACAACAAGACCCTCGCGGCCCAGCTCTACTCCGAGTTTCGGGAGTTCTTTCCCGACAATGCGGTCGAGTACTTTGTCTCCTATTACGACTATTACCAGCCCGAAGCCTACATCGCCCGCAACGACACCTACATCGAAAAGGATGTCGACATCAACGAGAACCTGCAAAAGCTGCGCCTGGCGGCCACCGAAGCGTTGCTCACTCGCCGCGACGTGGTCATTGTCGCCAGCGTGTCGGCCATCTACAGCCTGGGCTCGCCCGACGAATATGGTCGCGACATCGTCGAACTCAAGGTGGGCGAGACGCGGCGCCGGGCGTCGATCCTGCGCCACCTGGTGGCCATCTATTACGAGCGCAACGACCTGAATTTCAAGCGCGGCACCTTTCGCGTCCGCGGCGATACCCTGGACATCTACCCCGCCTACCGCGACACGGCCCTGCGCGTCGAGTTCTGGGGTGACACGGTGGAGCGCATCACCGAGATCGACCCCCTCACCGGCGAGATCCTGGAAGAGCGGCAGGCCATCGACGTCTTTCCGGCCAAGCACTTTGTCACGCGGGCCGAGTTGCTCAACGAGGCCATGGCCGACATCGAGGCCGAGCTGGAAACGCGCCTGGCAGAACTCCGCGATCAGGACAAGCTCCTGGAGGCCCAGCGCCTGCAGCAGCGCACCCAATACGACCTGGAGATGATCCGCGAGATCGGATATTGCAGCGGCATCGAAAACTATTCGCGGCACCTGGAACGGCGCAAGCCCGGCACGCCGCCCTGGTCGCTGCTGGAATACTTTCCCGACGACTATTTGATGGTGTTGGACGAGAGCCACATGACCGTGCCCCAGATCCGGGGCATGTACAACGGC
>CAYVLO010000137.1:0-8213 GCA_964452125.1 uncultured Anaerolineaceae bacterium
CTTCTGGCCGATACCTATGACCACTGCACAGCAGAGAACATCCTGGTGACCACCGGCGCCATCGAGGCCAACTTTCTCCTGTTCAACACCCTGCTGGACCCCGGCGACCATGTGGTCGCCCCCTTCCCAGCCTACCAACAGCTCTACAGCGTGGCTCGCGCCATCGGCTGCGAGGTCGATCTGTGGCGGATCCTCCCAGAAACCGGCTTTTCCTACGACGTGGACGACCTGGAGCGCCTGCTGCGCCCCACCACCCGGCTCATCGTCATCAACACCCCCCACAACCCCACCGGCGCCATGCTCTCGGCCGCCGACCTGCAACGCGTCTATGCCCTCGCCGAATCGGTGGGCGCTCGCGTCCTCAGCGACGAGGCCTACCGCTGGCTGTCTATGCCCGGCGGCGAGCCACTGCCCCCGCCCTTTTACAATCTGGGACCCTTGGGCATTAGTGTGGGCACCCTGTCCAAACCCTTTGGCCTGCCCGGCCTGCGGCTGGGATGGATGGCGGCCCCCGCCGACATTATCAGCCGTTGTTGGGGCATGCGCGATTATGTCTCGTTGAGCCCGGGCAAACTGAACGACGCCCTGGCCATTCTCGCCCTGCGCCATCGCGATCAGATTGTGGCCCGCAACCACCGCATCGTGGCCGAAAACCTGGCCCGCGCTCAAACCTGGATCGACGGGCACGGCGGCCTCCTGTCCTGGACGCCGCCCCGGGCCGGGCTCCTGGCCCTCCTGCGTTACAATCTCGACATCCCCTCCCTGGAGCTGGCCAACAAGCTGGCCGAGGAGTATGGCACCATGCTCGCTCCCGGGTCGGCCTTTGGCATCGAGCACAGCCTGCGCATCGGCATTGGCCAGACGCCCGAGATCTTTGCCGCCGGCCTCAGGCAGGTCGATGCCTGTTTGGCCGACCTGTTGGCGGCAGGGGTGGCTCGCCTTTAACAACACCCAACCTCTTTCCGTCAAACGAAAAACCCCCGGCCTGTGCTGTCGCGCAAGCCGGGGGCTCGTTATTCCCAGAACAATCTATTGGGCTTCCAACCGGATGGGCAGGTCAATCAACGCCGCCGTATCCGAACCGATGCACACATCATCCTCGCCATACATCCAATAACCTTCGGCGCCGATGATCATCGTGTAGCAGTCGCCGCGGGCCAACAGATCGGGCAGCTTGTAGAACCCGCTCCGATCGGCCTCATCCGACGTATACAGCTCGGCTTCGGTCCACTGGAAGGTATCCAGGGTGATGCCAGGCATCAGCACCAGGAACACGGCCCCCGGGATGGGTCGGCCCGTGTCCAGATCGGCGATGGTGCCCTGAATCTGCACACCGTCCCGGGGGCTCGTGCTGGGTACAGGCGTGGGCCGGGCGCCCGTGCCAATGACGGTGCTCCCTTGCTGCAACACCTGCCCCTCGACCAGAAGCTCGATGTCGTATTGGCCATCGGGCAGGGCTCCGTCGTTGGCATAGATATAGTAGTTCCACAACCCCTCACTGTCGCCATCCCAATCGTAGGGATCCGAGATGACGACTTCGCCATCGAGGTACCAGTTCACACCCAGTTCCATGCCGCTTTCCATTCCGCTGTACTCGGAAAAGGCGTACAGCTCGGGCAACCCCGAAGGAAAGCTTCTCGCTGCGTTCAGGGGATTGCCCTGGCGGTCGATACCTTCCGCAAACAGGATCGGACCAAAGGAGGCTCCGATCCCCTCCCCTCCGGTCACCCAGAAATTCGAGGTAGCAACTAAATCACCGGCAATGTACAGGTTTAGGCGATAAGCGCCGGGTTCCAGTCCCTGCTGGCTCGAAAGTTCCATCGAGTAGATGCCCGCCGGTCCCGAAGACCAATTCTCATCCCTTCGCAACGCCTCCTGACCATCCACCAACCACGCCCGGGTCCATTGCAGCGTATTGCTCATATTGGCATAGTCAAAGGCGGCGTACAGAGTCTTGGTACCGGTCGGGAACAGGACCGATGCCTCCCGGACATCGCCCGAAGAGGTAGCCTCCAAACCCAGGCGAATGTTGGAAAAGGTGGGCGCCCGGGTGGGCCTGCCACCAATCTCGATCTCGGCCTCAGCCATCTTCAGGTCATTGCTATAGAGCACCAAACGATAGACACCATCGCCAAAATTGGCGTCATTCCAACCAACCCACCAGGTGCCCTTTGCGCCGCCGCCCCAGGCCCCGCGAGGAAGTCCCCAATCGGGCGTCTCGACACCATTAATCCACACCCTCATTTCCAACGTATCGCTGGGCGACATGTTCTCATAGTCAAAGAACAGATACAACGACCGAGACCCGGACGAAAGGCTGCGGATCACCGAGGTCGGCTGGTTCAGAGCATTGACACTGGGCGCAAATAACAGGTTCAAGAAGCGACTGGTTCCCGTCACCCCTGGCGATTCCCGGCCTGGATCTCTCTTGCCCACGTCGGGCAGCCCCAACCGGGCGCGCTCTATCAGCGGCTCGGCCAAGGCCACAGGCCGCAAGGCATTGATGAATCCGCCGATGGGCACACAGCTATCCCGATCGTCGATCATCCCATCGCCATTGGTATCGGTCACCGGACGGCAATCGACGTCACCGGCGCGGGTGGGCACACCCACCAGCAGACCCTGGGCATCGACCGCCGTGCCGCCGCTGTTGCCGCCCGAAATACTGGCATCCGTCTTGATCCAGGCCCTGCCTGTGATCGCCGCATCCAGGGTAAAGCCACTGACCACACCGCCAGTAAAGGTCACCGTATCGCCGCCGATGCCCGGATAGCCAAAGATATTCAGTTCGTCACCCACTTCGAGCAGACCCGAATCGCCTCGTTCCACGTAGGGCAGGTTGAGGCTTTCGGGCTTGACCTTTGTCCCATCGACTTTGGTGGTGATGCGCACCACGGCCAAATCGAGGTAGGGATCCACCTGCACCGCCTCGCCCAGATAGGCCAATTGAGGGAGCTGATCGGAGCGGACCGTCAGGCCAATGCCCAGATAGTCATAGTCGGGCACCTCCATAGGTGAAAAGCCAAAGGCCAGAGGATCGGCCACATGGCAGTTGGTCAGGATCAGCCCATCGGGGCTGATGATCGTGCCCGAACCCCAGGGCAAATAGTACACCTCGCCTTTATCGATCTTGACTAGCGAAATCTGGACCACACCCGACATCACCTCGAGGCGTGTGCTGCGGTCCAGCGCCAGGCTAGGCGTCAGGCCCACCAGCAGCAGCGCGACGATGATCGGAATACTCAAAAGTTGCAGGGTTCGTTTCATGATGCGCATCCTTTCACTGCAGCTCAGCCCGAGCCACAAATCGGCGAAAAGCCCGCTCAGCCTCGGGGAAACTATCCTTGCTAGCCAGCAGACTAAACAGGTACGCCTGATCGCCTTCAGCCACGGCAATGTCCAGGCCCATCACCACCACCGGCAGTTGCTGTGAAAAAAAGTCCACACTGTCGACCACATAGACATAGGTAGCTTCCATCGTCGGGCGCCGGTTCAACGCCTTGCCCTCCTTCAGATCGAGCATGCGATAGGCCGTCCCCTCCTGGGCGCGCGCCAGCGAAGCCCTGTTGAGCACCGCAGCCAGGGTCGATGTGACGGACCCACTGGCGTCAATGGGCTGCACCCGCACCTGATAGGCGGTCTTGAACTCGCCCGAGCTGGGGTCTGCCGCCTGAAACAGGAGGCGGTCGTCGCTTTTTTGCATCCACCCCTTGGGATAGCGCAGCGTGAGTCCCGTACCAGCGTCGACAAAAGTCGCCCGTTGCCCCTGGACCACCAGCATCAAGGCCCAGCCCAGCAGCAGCGCCACAATCAACACACCAATGACGGCCCAATCGGCCCAGCGGTCCTGTCGCGTTCTTGCTGTTGCATTGGTCGCCATGGTCTCAACCCCTTTCTACTGCCGTCGGCTCGCCACTCATAGTCAGCCGACTGACCCGTCGCGTCAACACGAGTAGGATGGCCAGAATACCGACAGCAAACAGGCCCGCCAGCACCAAGCCACCCCAGGGCGCTGCCGCCTGCCCCATGACCATCGCTCGGGTGCGCGTCAACCCACCCAGCATCACAGTAAAGAGTCCGTTTAGCACCGCCGCCAGCGAGAGCCCCAACGGCAACCACCACACCGGCTCATCCTCAAACTTGGCTCGCGCCAGGAAAAAACCGCTGATACCCGCAAAACTGGCCTGGGCCAGTGCGGTAATCACGATGCGCACCGCCCCCATGCCCGGATCCACGCCGCCGCTGTTCACCACGTACTGGATATTGAGCATGGTGGCATAGCCCAGCCCGGCGGCCGTCCCGTAGAGGATGCCATCCATCCGTTCGTCAAACTCGGGCAACAGGTAGACACTGTAGCGCACGGCGGCGTATTTGAGAAACTCCTGGGTAAACCCAACCACCAGGATCGAGCCCAACAGGTTCACCAACAGGTTCGTTCCCAGCCAATCCTGTACGCGGAACAGGCTGCGCACCACAGGAATGCCCACCGCACTGGCCAACAAAGCGCCAATCAGAAACACACCCATCACATAATGCTTGGGCTCCGGCTCCAACAGATCCTGAAGGTAGAAAAAGACCAACCAGATGGCCGCCGGGATCAAGGCCAGGATCACCCCAGCCAAGACCAACAACGGCCCCTCTAGCGACATATTGATCCACTTGTCGAGGAGAGCCACGGCCCCGGCGAATACGACCAACCCAACCAACACCAACAGACTGGTCCGCCACACGCTGCCCCGATCGCGCTGCACTTTGGCATAATGCTCATCGCAATAGGCCCGCCGCCCGATGCGAGGCGCCTCCTCACCTACCTCCTTGTGACAAACGCAACACACCTGTTTGCCCATCCACAGCTCTCCTTTTATGTAGAGTCAAATTCGGCTTCGATAGAACAAGTCATCTGCCAGTAGGGTCGAGTACCCGCCCCCACCCATCGAGACGACCCACATTCGGTTCCTCCAAATCCTCGAACATAGTATACATTCATTCCCAATCTTGTCAATGCCCGCTTTCCCAGTCCAGCTTTTGACACCAACGTCATCCCGTGGTACACTATGTCCAGCGCTGCCCTCCTTCCTGACAATTCTGGAGGGTAAGAACCCTGCACATATCAGGAGGAATTTCCCATGTTTATTGCCAAAGATTACGAACTTCGCCTGGAGACCCCGGGCTGCCATCCCGACTCGGCCAACTGGAATGCCACCGCCGTCTTTGCCGACGATATCAGCGAGGTCTTCCCCTACTTGAACGCCCTCTGGCCCGATGCCCTCTACAGCCCTGCCGCCAAACAGGTGGTCATCCGTGTGAACGACCGCGGTGTGGCGCTGAAATCCCACGAGATCACCGTCAGTCAGGTGCCCGACCGCGATACGGCTACCATCGAACTCGAAAAGATCATCGGCGAGATCAACCGCATCTGGATGGACCGCGAGAACCTCACCCCTCTGGACAAATCTCGCAAGCGCCTGGTGGCCATGGAAATCTATCAGCTCTTGCCCCAGACCAATTGCAGGCTGTGCGGACATCCTTCCTGCTTTGCCTTTGCCAGCAAGCTCACCGTGGGCGAGGCCGACGTCCAGGCCTGCACCCCCCTCTTTGACGGCGAGGCCTATGCCGACAAGCGACAGGCCTTGCTGGACATGCTTGCCGAAGCCAGCGCCTGATTGGGGCAGCGCCGCAAAAAACCGAAAAACCGGCAGATGGACGTCTATCTGCCGGTTTTCTATTCGGTCGCCTAACTCAGCCTGGCCAACAACGCCCGGATCTCTGCCTCCAGCTCCTGCACCTTGCCCTGGATGGCGACTTCCTCTTGGGCCAGCAGCTTGAGCCGGTTTTCCGATGCCTCCAACTGCTCCACGTAGCGGGCGCGCAGGGCGCCCTCCTTGCCGGTCGTGCCCAGCGCCTGCATGTTGCCCTGCACCTGTTGCTGGGCGGCATAGATCTTGGCCCGTTCCTGTTCCAACTCTTGTGCTTGTTTCTGCTGATCGGCCACCAGCTGCTCCAGCTTCAAAAGCTTGACCAACCCATCATGGGTTCTCCGGTCGAGCAAGCCCTGCTTCAAATAGGCTTCCAGCCCGGCGTACGACTGGTTGCGAAGCTCTTCGCGGCGCCGCACCAACTGGCGCTCGACCACTGCGAGCTTGGCCTCCGCCTGGGCGCCCACCTCGACCTCAAAGCGCCAGTGGGCGTCCGTCGTCTCCTGAGGCTGCGCCGGCTCGACCAGGTCAAAGGACTCGGAGCGCGGATGCTCCACCAGCACCGCCAGGGGTTTTACCGTGCGGTTGTTGACCTGATACGTGGTCGTTCGGATCTCCCACTCCTCCACAGTCAGGTAGGCGCCCTTGATGCTCAAGCCATGGATCTGCCGCCGCGAGGCCCGCGACTCGCGTACCTTGGCGCCCAGTTCCACGGCATAGGGCACGACGATCTCACCGCGGTCGGCGGTAAACGGCAACACCGCCTCGCCCACGTACTCCCCCCCTTCGATGACCGTCACCGGCCCTCGCTCCAGCGTCAGGCCCGATTCATTGCTCAGTCGCAGGGTTGCCACCGGGTGGGCGGCCAACTTGGCGCCATTGTACAGCAGGTCCTTCTTTGAGGTGAGCTGTACCGACACGATGGGCACCATGGCCGATTGGCCCCGGCCCACCGTGACCGGTGTGCCAATGGAATACTGGAACAGCTCGCCCAGCGATTGGCCGCTGGCCTGCGCCGGCGCAGCCGCCGCCATGGCGGCGGGAGTCATCGCCCGCATGGCGCGGGCCTGCATGGCAGGCGCAGCCATCTCGGCCGCGGCTCCCCGCGCCTGCATGGTATCAAATTCCGCACCCGCGTCCCTCATCATCATCTTGGCCCCAAATTCGACGGGCGCCGCTGCCACCCGCGCCTCTTCCTGCACCTTGGGACGCTCGGGCGTAAATGGCGTGTACAGGTCATAGACAAACGAGATCGGCATCCCAGCCACCAACGACAGCGAGATGTCGGTCAGGTCCTCCTCCAGCCGGTTATCGAAAATCCCCCAGCCCAACAGCCGTGTATCCGCATCGCCCTCTTGCCGCTCGCCCGTCACCAACCGATACGATACCCGCCAGGTGGGCGCCGGCGCGATATAGCTCACTGACAGATCGTGATCCCCCGGCGTCAGCCGCACCGTCACCTGCCGATAGTCCTCTTGCGTCAGAGCCGTCTGCAGGAAAAAACGCAGGTCCCTCGCCCCCCGCTCGTCCAGAATGTCGACACTCTGCACGCGCCCCAAGCGCACCGTCTGAACCTGGGTCGAACCATCCAGCAGAACCGACACCAGCGACTCGGCCACCGGTTGGCGCTCGGGCAGCTCATCCAGCCCCACCAGCGTACCGATCAGTTCCTCCCCCTGGTCCAACGACAGCCGCACCGAACGCCCCCGCAGGCCCACCAGCAGATCCCGCAGGCTCCGGTCGTCGTCGAGCCGGATCGAACAACCGGCCAATCGCTCCTCGGGGCTCTGGGGCGTGGCATAGTCGACACCCAATACCTGACCGCCGCCCCAGTCAATAGCCGTCAGGCTCTTGAGGATGTCGTTCATCTCTTCCACGCGGAACGACAGCTCCGCCTCCCGGCCCTCCAATTGGGCCCGGCGCTCGAAAAATCCCACACCGTGCTTGTACAGCGTCATGTGAACAATCGGCAGGTTCGACACAAGGTACCCCCTTTCTTTGCAGGCCTGGGCCACAGGCTCAATACAGAACGGCGCCCGCAATCGACACGAACGAGAGCCCTTCGGCATCGGCAGGGCATTGGTCATAGCCTGCCGGCTCGCCCCAGGTTTCGCCCAGCAATCGCAGGGCCAGATAGATGGGCGGCAGGCCACACACGTGCCGCCGGTTGCCCACCTCCCTCAATTGTCCAAAAAAGTCCGCTGCATCGCCGGCGTAGATCGCCTCCAGCAGCCGTTCATCGGCGCCACGGAGTTGGGCCTTGGTGATGGCATCCAGGCCATACGCATCGCCAAAGGCGGGTCCCATGTGCGCCAGATCGGCCGCCGCCACCACCAGGGTCCGGCGCGACTCCATCGCCGGACGCAGCGCATCCACAGCCGCAGAAAAGGGCTCGTACTCGGCCGGATCCAGCGACCCCTCCAACAACCCCTGGAAATGGCCGCACAAAATGGGCGCCATCGGCACCGGCTGGCCCTCACGGAAAAAGTGCAACCAGGCTGCCGCCAACTCGATCGA
>CAYVLO010000138.1:0-8144 GCA_964452125.1 uncultured Anaerolineaceae bacterium
CGCCTACCCTGAGGCGACCCTCGAGGAATTGAAATCGTATCTTGAGGAAGCCGACAAATGGGTCAAGCTGTGCCGGAAAAAGGTCTGGCTGCGCGGCCTGGAGGGCACGGAAAAGGCCGAGGCCTGCCTGGACACAGCCAACAAGCTCCAGGAGTCGTTGGATAAACCGGGGGTAGCCGTCGAGGCGGCCGCCGACCTGGCAGGCAAATTGGAATCGCTGGCGCGGCTGATCGCCACCAAATCGCAGGTGCTCACCTGAGTCCTGGGGTAGGGAATCTCGCCCAATCGTCTGGCAATTCTGCTGCCCCCACCTGGGTGCAAGCAGCCGGTAAGAGGTAACTCGCCCACCGGTACGTTACAAACCGACGTTGTCCAGGGAACTGGACCCTCCGACTCACCACGGTCCCTTTGGGATGGGTGAGCGTTCGGTGTGGGAAGCAATCCCCACGCCCGCCATTGTGCAAAGGAGGCTCCGCTGCTCTAAAGGTCCACCGGCAACGCCGGTGGTCGTCGATAGGAGCGGCGTAGTCTCCTTTTTTTCTCTCGTACGAAACGGGCCATCCATCCGGCCCGCTGGGGTTTCGATATGGTGGAAGGAGGTGATGGACAAAAACAACCGACGGTACACCTTATCCGAGTCCGCGCCAGCCCGCTTGCGGCTCGCGGCCTATGGGGATTCCCTTTTTTCACAATTAGAGTCTGAAAGGAGCAAAGCAAATGGCATCCGAAGTATTCTTTATGAATGACCGTGCAAATTCCCTTCAAGAGAGCATCAAGTTCAAAGCCGTCAAGGTGTTCCGCGACGCCGGGCTGGGCGAGTTGTTCAAACCCGGCGATACCGTGGGCATCAAGATGCACTTTGGCGAGCATGGCTGCTCGTTGAGCCTGCGCCCCTCCTACATCCGATCGATCGTCGAAGAGATCGAGCGCCTCAAAGGCAAGCCGGTCGTGGTGGACTGCACCACCATCTGCTTCAACGAATACAGCTCTCGGGCGACCAAAGCCGACATGCTGCGCACCGCCGCCCGCCACGGGATCACCGAAGAGGCCGTGGGCTGCCCCATCTGGGTCTGTGACGGGGACTATGGCTTTGACGACGTCAAGGTCTTGATCCCTCATGGCACCTACATGAAGCACACTTACATGGGCAAGCAACTCCTGGACCTCGATGCCATGATCGCCGTGACCCATTTCAAGGGGCACCCCATGGGGGTGTTCGGTGGGGCGCTCAAGAACATCGGCATCGGCTGCGGCTCCAAGCGGGGCAAGCTGTGCACCCACACCCTGAACGACCCCAAGTATGGGCGCAAGCAGTGGACGGTTAACCCCCAGGCAGTGGCGGCGGCCTCTCAGGGACCTTCACCCACACTGATGGATCGCCTGATCAAGAACTGCCCCTTTGGCGCCATGTCCTACGAGGACGATGTGTTCGGCTACGAGTCGGATCGCTGTCAGGAATGCGCTACCTGCTTTGGGCCCGGCCTGTTCTCGGGCATCCTTGCGCCCAACCCCGACATCATGATGCTGTGGGCAACGACCATTCCCGATGCCTTCTCCGGCTATGTGAACGCCCTTGGCAAGGACAAAGTCGGCTATGTGAGCTATTGCGTGGACACGTCCCCCTGGTGCGACTGCGCGAACTTTAGCGACAAGCCGCTGGTCACCAATATGGGCGTCTTTGCCTCCAAAGATCCGGTGGCCATCGACATGGCTTGCCTGGAGATGACCGAGTCCATGGTCGCCATGCCCGGCTCCAAGGCCGAGGATTTTGGCTTTAGCGATCCAGAAACCGAGCGGTTCAGCAACTGCTCCAGCATGGCCCAGGTGAGTCAGTGGGTGCAGATCAACTCGGGCGTCTACAACGGTTTGGGAAGTTCAGAGTACGAACTGGTGATCTCGGAACCGGCCGAGGAATTCGACTTTTGGATGAAGCCCTACACGCCCGAATACCCCTGGGGCTATGCGCACCGCAACGAGTTGCGCAAGGGCAACTGGCGTCCCGAGTTTCCGTTTACTTTCGGCGAGACCCAGGTGTCGATGGCCGAGCTCAGCCTGAAGCCCAAGGGCAAAGTGGGCGAGCGGGAGCTGTAGGCGGCGCGGGTGTTTCATCGGCGCCAGGACACGAGTGAGACCAGTCCGCAGATTAGAAAGGGAGGTAACAAATGAAGGGCGGATACATGGGAAAGTTGCTCTTTGTGGATCTGAGCAAGAATACCATCGAAGAAAAAGAACTGACCGAGGACATGGCCAAAAATTTCCTCGGCGGGTATGGCATCGGCGCGCGCGTACTCTATGATATGATTCCGGCCGACGCCGATCCATTGGGACCCGACAACGTGATCGGATTCTTGACCGGCCCGCTGACCGGCACTGGCGCCTTTTTCAGCGGCCGCTACACGGTCGTCTGCAAGTCGCCCATCACCAACGCCTGGAACGACGCCAACTCGGGCGGCTTTTTCGGACCCGAGCTCAAGAAAGCGGGCTTTGACGGCGTCTTTATCCAGGGCGCGGCCCAAAAGCCGGTGTACCTCTGGATCCAGAACGGCAAGGCCGAGATCCGCGATGCCAGCAAGCTGTGGGGCCTGGATGCCACCGAGACCCAAGAAGCCCTGGTCAAAGAAACGGGCGAGCCCAAGCTGCGCGCGGCCCTCATTGGCCCGAGTGGTGAACAGATTTCCAAGCTGGCCTGCGTGATGAACGACGGGCACCGGGCAGCCGGACGTGGCGGCTGCGGCGCCGTCATGGGTTCGAAAAAGCTCAAAGCGGTGGCCGTTCAGGGCGATATGAAGGTGCCCGTGGCCGATCCCGAAAAGCTCAAGGCCGTTAACCGCACCATCACGGCAGCCATGAAGGACGGCCCGACGAAGGACATGATGGCGGGCTTTGGCGAGTATGGCACCGGCGTGGGCAATGCCGCTTCGGCGTTGAGCGGCGACTCGCCGGTCAAGAACTGGGGCGGCATCGGCGTCGTCGATTTTGGCGAGGAGAAAGCCAACGCGTTGGCCGTCCCCATGTTCGACGGCAAGTACAAGACCAAAAAGTATGCCTGCGCCAACTGCCCCCTGGGCTGCGGCGCCCACTATGAGGTCAACGAAGGCCCGTGGTCCATCGGCAAAACCGACCGGCCCGAATACGAGACCTGGGCCGCTTTTGGCTCCCTCTGCCTGAACGGCAACCCCGAATCCATTATGAAGTGCAACGAGATCTGCAACCGCATGGGCGTGGATACCATCGCCACCGGCGCGACCATCGCCTGGGCCATGGAATGCTATGAGAACGGCGTGCTTAGCAAAGAGGAGATGGACGGCATCGAATTGACCTGGGGCAACGCCGAAGCCATCGTCCAGACGATGGAGGCCATTGCCGCGAACAAGGGCATCGGCGCGGTGCTGGCCCTCGGTTCACAGGGCGCGGCCGACAAGCTGGGCAAGGGCCACCAGTTCCTGCAGACGGTCAAGGGCATCGAGCTGCCCATGCACGACCCGAAGCTGGCCCCCGGCTATGCCCGCACCTACCAGTTCAACCCCACCCCGGCCCGCCATGTCCAGGGCGGCCTGGGCCTCCTCCAGGGTACCCAGGGTCCGGAGAAGTACGACTACTCCAAGACCGGCTTCCTCGACCTGGCCCTCGTCTCGAACATCGAGGTCTTGAATGCGTCCGGCCTGTGCCTGTTCGGCATGTTCGCTGGCGTCAACGACGCGACGATGAAGTCGATCGAGGCCGTGACCGGCTGGAATTTCAAGAACCAGGATACCCGGAACGTGGCGGTGCGCATCCAGTCGATGCGGCAGGCCTTTAACCTGAAGCATGGCCAGAAACAGGAGGACCTGCAGATTCCGCCGCGAGCGGTCGGCAAGCCGCCTCAGGAGGAAGGCCCCGTGGCGGGGATCACCATCGACAATGAACGCCTGGCCCACAACTTTTTCAACTACATCGGCTGGGACGAGAAGACCGGCAAGCCTCACAAGGGATTGCTGGAAAAACTCGGCGGCATGGACGACGTGGTCCAGGACCTGTACGGCTAGGGTTTGAGTAGAACCTGACAGGTCGCTGCTGATATCGGGATGCGGCGACCTGTCAGCCTTTTTGCCCGATGGCCCGTTTCCTTTATCCGACCCACACCGATCTGCCCACGCAGGCCGATGTGGTGGTGATCGGGGGCGGGATTGTGGGCGCGGCGACCGCTTTCTACAGCTCTCGGGCGGGATTGGAGACGGCCGTCGTCGAGATGCGCGATGCCCTGGGGACCCTGGCCACGGCGGCCTCGGCCGGGACCTTTCGCGCCCTCTTTGACGACCGGGACGTGGTGGCCCTGACCAAGGCCAGCATCGAGATCTTGAAAAACATGGCCGAGGTGATAAGGTTGCCCGGCTATGAGATCGGGTTGCACCTACAGGGCTACCTATTTGCCAGCCGCGAACCCGACGGCCTGTCGATCCTGGGCCAAGCTGTGGAACACAAGCGCTGCATCGGCCTGGACGATGTCGAGCTGCTCGATGGCCCCGAGGCTCGCTACCGCTTTCCCTATCTTGGGCCTGAGGTGACCGCGGCGCTCTATCGGGCGGAGGATGGCTGGCTGTCGCCCCACGAGGCGACCTACGGCTTTGCTCTGGGCAGCAAAGCCCGATTCCTGTTGGAAACCCGGGCCACACGCATCGTGTTGGATGGTCAGGGCGTGTGCGGGGTGGAAACGGAACTGGGTACCATTTCCAGTCGCACGGTGGTCCTGGCAGCGGGGGCCTTTGCCGCCCGTCTGGCGGCGACCGTTGGCCTGGACCTACCCCTGGACGTGGTGCGGTTGCAGCAGGTGGTGGTCCATCCCCAGTGGCCTATCCCCCAGTGGGCTCCGGTCACGGTGGACTGGACGACGAATGGCTACTGGCGGCCCGAGGTGGGGGGCGCCCTGGTGGGCGGGTCGGACCTGTTGACGCCCAACGAGGAGCCCCGCGAACAGGTGCGGCCCGACTGGGAGTTCCCGGCGCAAGCCCTGGCGTACGCGGGGCGCACGACGCCTTTTTGGAAAGAGGTGGCGGCCCGGCTCACAGGGCCACAGGTGCGCGCCAGCGCCGGTCAGGTGGCCTTTCCCCACGACCTCAAGCCGATCCTGGGCCCGGTTCCGGGCCTTGCGGGGCTGTATCTGAATGTGGGGCATGCCTACGGCGTGATGGCCGCCCCGGAAGCTGGCCGTCGGGTCGTCGATCTGATTACGGGTCGGATGCCGGACACCGAGAACGCTTTTGGCTACCCACGGCTCGTGGCACAAGAAGCTGCGCGGCAGTAACCAGAACCCATCCGGCACCCGGAAATCTCTGAAATTGAGGAGGACAACATTCATGAAAAAGATACTCATTACCGGCGGCGCCGGAAGCGTGGGCGGCGAGCTGACTCGGAAGTTGGCGGACCGCGGCTATCAGGTCCGGGTTTTTGATCTGCCCTTTATGGATTTCAGCGCTCTGGAGGCGCTGGAGGGAATCGAGATCGTCAAGGGCGATATCACCGACCCGGCGACGGTGCAGGCCGCTGTCGATGGCGTCGACCTGGTCTTGCACCTGGCGGCGCTGCTGCCCTTTGCCAGCGAGCGGGACCGGGAAAAGACCTTTGCCGTCAACGTGGGCGGCACCCGCAACCTGGTGCAGGGCATCAAGAAAACGGGCGGCAAGGCCCGGCTGGTCTTTTCGTCCACCGTGGCCACGTACGGCGACACCACCGCTGGCGAGCCACCGGTGGGCATCGATCATCCCCAGAACCCGTTGGATATCTATGGCGAAAGCAAAGTCGCCGCAGAACAGGCGATCCTCGAGGGGGGCATTCCCTACACCATCCTGCGCATCTCGGGCGTGGTCATCCCGGCCCTGTTGGAACCCGCCGATCCCTATCCCTTTATGCGCGACCAGCGCATGGAGTTTGTGGCCCGCGCCGACGTGGTGAGCGCTCTCCTGGCCTCGGTGGAGCGCGAGGAAGCGGCCGACAAGATCTTTATCATCGCTGGCGGCCCCACCTGGCAGATGCGCGGCCACGAATATGTGGAAAAGCTCTTTGAAATCCTGGACGTGGATATCGAGGACGCCAGTTACCGCGACACGCCCTGGTGGAGCGACTGGTACGACACAGCCGAAGCCCAGGCCGTGCTCGACTATCAGAACACGCCCTTTTCCCTGTACCTGGAGCAGCTCGATCAAGCCATTGCCGAGGCATTGGGCCTGTAATCCCGCAGATCGGAGGTCCGATGCCCCTGAACGGACCTGCCTTTGTTTGGTAATCGTCAGAAACCGGGTTTCTTGCCTTCGCCCAACGTGCGGAATGATGGAAAACCGCGTATAATGGACCGGCGCAGCCTTTGAGAAAATGCAAAAAGCCCGGTTTTCCGGCAATTTGTCTACACTCACGTGGAGGGAAGAAGCGTATGAATGTCACCGTTCGATTCATGGGACTGGTGCGGCACTATGCCGGCCGAGATGAAGCCGCGGTCGAGCTGCCCGAGGGCGCGACGGTGGCCGACCTGGTGGACGCGCTGACCGGCGATCTGGCCATATTGTCTACCGTGGACGGCATCACCTTTATGATCGGGGGGAAAACTGCCTCCATGGCGACCGCCCTGGCAGAGGGCGACCGGGTGCTCGCGCTTCAGAGCCTGGGAGGCGGTTAACTGATTATGTTGGCTTGGCGCAGGGGATTCTATGGCTACATGATCGCGGCCGTGGCCTTTGTGGCCTTTGTACTGGTCGGCGGCTCGTACTATGCTCTATCGGTGTTGACGCCGGTTATGGCGGAGGATCTGAGTTGGAGCGCGACCCAGTTTGGGGCGGTGTTCTCCATCTTTGCCCTGCTCACCGGCATCGCCTCGCCTCTGGTTGGGGCTTTTGTGGCCCGCTTTGGGCCGCGACTGGCCATTTTGATCGGCTCGGGGCTGGCGGCGGTCGGTGTGGGTCTTTTTTCAGTACTCACCGAGATCTGGCATTTCTACCTTTTTGTGGCCGTGTATGCCTTTGGATTTGCCCTGGGCGCCGTGCTGCCGCTCCAGCAGTTGATTGGTAACTGGTTCATCGCCCGGCGCTCCCTGTTCTTGGGTCTGGTGATGACGGGGGCAGGTGTGGGCGGGTTGCTCATGTCTACGTTGGCCAGCCGTTTGGTGATTGCCCTTGGTTCATGGCGTTCCACCTGGTTGATTCTTTGTGGGATGCTCGCCATCGTGATCCCGCTTGTTTTGTTGTTCATCAGAAACAAGCCCGAGGAGCTGGGGCAGAGGCCCGATGGCGTGGCGCAGGGGGTGGACCTTGAGGCAAGCGCCGCCGCCGCCCGGCAGACTAGCCGGGTGTACAGGACCGGGATCCATTGGGAGGCCAAGGCCGCCCTCAAGACACCGGCATTCTGGCAGATCGCGTTGGGCCTGGGCGTCATGTTCTTTTTGTTGCAGGCCGTCATGGCCCACCAAGTGGCCTATCTTACCCTCGAAGCCGGGGTGGCGCTCTCGGTGGCCGGTTCGGCCATTGGCCTGATTACCACCTCCAGCATTATCGGCCGGCTGGCGGCGGGATGGTTGGGAGACCGCATCGAGCCCCGGATCGTCCTGGCTGGCCTGTTGCTCATGCTGGGCCTTAGCCTGGCCCTTCTCTTGATCGGGCAGGGGTTGGTCACCCTCTATCTCTATGTCATCCTGTTTGGGATTGGCTATGGGGGTGTGATCGTGCTGGCGCCGGCCATTTCCTTGAATTATTTTGGCAGCAGACACTTTGCCGTCATTATGGGCATCGCAACCCCCATCGGTTCGATTCTGGGAACGGTGAGTCCTCTTTTGGTGGGCGCCATCAAAGACGCCATCGGCAGCTATGTGCCGGCCTTTCTGGGAATGGTCGTCCTGGCCGTGGTGGGCGCCGTGATGGTGTTTCTGGCGCTGCCTCCTGTACCCAAGGCCGTGGAAACTCAGCCGTAGATCTGAATGTCGGCCTCGCCCATCCCAACTGGGTGGGGGGGGCAGGCAGTACCGCCAGCGTAGCACGGCCATCGCGCGGGCGAAAGTCACAATCCAAGGGCCAACCTGCAGGTCGGGATCCATCCCCTTGCCAGGCCGTGTTTGCGCCTTTTTGACCCCGCTGCCGCCCTGTGCTATAATAATCCCCACCAAGCCCTTCAGGCTCGGCCTGTCT
>CAYVLO010000139.1:0-8118 GCA_964452125.1 uncultured Anaerolineaceae bacterium
GCGCCCCAGCGTGGACGTTGTAACAGGGCTTATCAAAGCGAACTTCCCCTGCCGCATATCTTTTCAGGTCACCTCCAAACACGATTCGCGGACCATTCTCGATACCGTGGGAGCAGAACATCTGCTGGGACGGGGCGACATGCTGTTCATGGCGCCCGATTCGAGCAAGCTCCAACGCCTGCAGGGCTGTTACGTCTCGGACAAGGAGCTTTCGGCCCTGGTGCGCCACTGGAAGGGAGTGCGCCTGACCCAGGAACCCATCCAGCCAGAGCAGGTGGTCCAGCAGCAGATCTGGCAAGAGATCGAGGCCGAAGAAAAGGCCGTCGCCCAGGGGGATGAACTGCTGCCCAAGGCTGTAGAATTGGTCCAGGAGCACGGGCGGGCTTCGATTTCGATGTTGCAGCGCAAGCTGCGCATCGGTTATTCGCGCGCGGCGCGCCTGATCGACACCATGGAGGAACAAGGCCTCATCGGCCCCGAAACGGGGGGCAGCCGCCCCCGCGAGGTGCTCCAGTTCGAGCCGCGCAAGCGCCCCAACGACCCGGACCCAGACGACCTGATCCCCCTGTAAACGGCCTGCCACGATGCGACGCAGGCCGTTTTGAATGGTGATGGAGGGCTGTGTTGCTTGCATCATTTGTTCATCTCGGGTATAATAGCAGCAGCCCTCCATAAAGGGTGCTACTCTCAAGCCATCAAGGCATGGACACTTCACATCGCAGGAGAAAGTGAAAGGAGGTGACCAGCCTAGAACATCAGTTGGGGTCCAAACGATCGGTATTCAGAAAATTGGTATCCAAGGAGGATAAGAAATGCGCAAGTGGGTAATTGCGACGATCGTCGCACTGATGACATTGTCTCTGTTGGTGGTGGGCTGTGGCCCGGCGGATGAAGAGGCCGTCAAGGTCGGCATGGTTTCGGACGTCGGTGGGTTGGATGACGCCAGCTTTAACCAGAACACATGGGAAGGCCTGGAGCGAGCCCAAAAAGAACTGGGAGTGGAGGCCAAATTCATCGAAAGCCAGGCCCAGGCAGACTATGAGAAGAACATCACCGAATTTGCCGAGCAGGATTACGATCTGATCATCACCGTCGGCTTCCTGCTGGCCGATGCCACCGCCAAGATGGCCGAGCAGTATCCGGAGCAAAAGATGGCCATCATCGACAATGCCTACGATCCGCCCTATCCCAACGTGGCGGGCATTGTCTTTAACGTGGATGAGGCATCGTTCCCCATTGGCTACCTGGCTGCCGGCTGGGCCGTGCTCAAGGATCCGGCCGATCCGCAGGTAGGCTGGGTGGCCGGCATGCAGATTCCGCCGGTCGAGCAGTTTATCGTCGCCTACGAAGCGGGCGTGGCCTACTACAATGCCCAAAAGGGAACCAACGTCCAATCCAAGGGCGTCTACGTCGGCGACTTTGAAGCGCCTGACCTGGGCAAGACCCAGGGCCAGTCGCTGATCGACGAAGGTGTGGACATTATCTTTGGCTGCGGCGGCAAGACCGGCAACGGTGGCATTGCAGCGGCCAAGGAGAATGGCAAGTGGGGCATTGGCGTGGACGTCGACCAGTACTATACCCTGCCCAACGAGAAGGACATCCTGATCACCTCCGTGATGAAGCGCCTGGACAATGCCGTCTTTGGTGTAGTAGACTCGCTGCTGAAGGACCAGTTCCCGGGCGGCAGTGTGTATGTGGGCACGCTGGAGAACGATGGTGTGGGCCTGGCGCCCTACCACGACTTTGAGAACGAGGTCCCCGACGAACTCAAGAAGGAAGTGGACCAGATCGTCGAAGGGATCAAAAAGGGCGAGATCGACACGGGCTGGTAGCCCGAGTTCCGAGTGACCCGAATCTGAAAGGCGGTGCTGGGTGAATCCCGGCACCGCCTGTTAAAAAGAGAGCATCACCCCCGCCGGGGTCAGGTATCGACCCGGCTGATTCACTTGTTTCGATGGAAAGGGTGCGACCATGGCCCCCATTCTCGAAGTGAGAAACGTAACCAAACGATTTCCCGGCGTGTTGGCCAACGACCAGGTGAGCTTTGCCCTGGAAGAAGGGGAAATTCTCGCCTTTTTGGGCGAGAACGGCGCGGGCAAGAGCACCCTGATGAATATCCTCTACGGCCTCTATTCCCAGGATGAAGGCGAGATCGAGGTCAGAGGCTCAGAAGTCCGGATCGAAGAACCCAAAGATGCCATCAATCTCGGCATCGGCATGGTTCACCAGCATTTTCAACTGGTGCCGGTCTTTACCGTTGCCGAAAACGTGGTGATGGGCACCGAGCCGACCCGCTTTTCCTTCTCCTGGCGAACCTTGGGCGTGATACTGGGCTTGTCGGCGCTGCTCTTTTTCGTTGGGGGAATTTTTTCGCTGCCGACGTTTGGGCAGTGGCTATTGGCGGCGGTGGTGGGTACCGCAGTCGTCGCGGCTCTCTATGGTCTGGTTCACCTCTTGGGCTTGCTCAGCCGGTCTGGGTTTCGAATCTATGCACCCCTCGTGGCAGTGGCCGGTATCGCCCTCGTGGTGGGCCTGGCCCTGTGGTTGGGTTCCGCTTCCCAAATCCCCTTGCTCGTCGCTCTGGCCCTCCTTTTTGCTCTGGTTTCCTATCCTGCGCTCAAGGTGCTGACGACTGCATTGGATCGACGCACGGCGGCGCACCAGATTCACACCCTGTCGGAGCAGTACGGCCTGGCTGTCGACCCCAATGCCCTCATTGGCGACCTGCCGGTGGGAATTCAGCAGCGGGTCGAGATCATCAAGACGCTCTATCGCCGGGCCGAGATCCTGATCCTCGATGAACCGACGGCTGTGCTCACCCCGCAAGAGACCGAAGAGCTGTTCGAGATCATGCGTGGTTTGGTGAAGCAGGGCAAGTCGATCATCTTTATCAGCCACAAGCTCAAGGAAGTGATGACCATCGCCGACCGGGTCATTGTTTTGCGCAACGGCCAAGTGACGGGCGAGACTACGCCCGCCGAAAGCTCTGAAGAGGAACTGGCCGAGATGATGGTCGGCCGTGAGGTGACGCTGGTGGTCGACAAGGGAACCACCTCGCCCGGCGAAGTGGTTCTGGAAGTATCCGGGTTGCATGCCGAGGATCTGCGCCGCCATGCTGTATTGCGAGGCGTGGACCTGTTCGTACGAGCCGGTGAGGTGCTGGGGGTGGCAGGCGTGCAGGGCAATGGCCAGACTGAGTTAGTCGAAGTATTGACCGGGCTCCACCCGGCTTCTGCGGGCGCCGTTCGCATCCGCGGCGAGGACGTGACCAACGCCAAGCCCCGACGCATCACCGAGCTGGGGGTGGCCCACATCCCCGAGGACCGCCAAAGCGATGGACTGGTGTTGTCGTTCCCCATCACCGATAACTTGATGCTGTGCAACTATTATCAACCGGTTTTCGCCCAAGGGCCTCAGATCCAGTATGATCGAGTGCACGAATACGCCAAGCGCGTCGTCCAAGAGTTTGACGTGCGAACCCCCAGCATCGATCTTCCCGTGCAGAACTTGTCGGGAGGAAACCAACAAAAAGTGATCGTGGCCCGAGAATTCTCACGCCCGATCGAGCTCCTCATCGCCGCTCAGCCCACACGCGGCCTGGATGTGGGATCGATCGAGTACATCCACCGCCGCTTGATTGAAAAGCGCGATGAAGGCGTGGCGGTCTTGTTGGTGTCGGTGGAGCTGGACGAGATTATGGCTCTATCGGATCGGATCGCTGTGATGTACGAAGGCAAGATCGTAGGGACCGTGGATGCCGACAAGGTGACCCGCGAGGAATTGGGATTGCTGATGGCCGGTTCCCGGCTGGAGAAGGACGCCCAGCAGGCCGGAAAGGGGGCGTGACCGTTGGCTGAAGAAAAGAGTCCAAGCATAGGGCAACGAATGGCCCCGCTTCCCCAGTGGGCGCGGTGGGGCGCGCTGGCTGCACTTCTGGTGGTGATCGTTCTGCTCAGCAAGTGGTTGGTGCTGATCTTGTTGGTGGCCCTGGGGTTGTGGCCCATCACCCTGTTATTGTTTCTGGGAGGCCTGGCCCTGTTTTCACGCCGCCGGGGCGGCTGGCCCTGGATGAAGGGCTGGCTGGCTGCCCGCATCCGCAGTTTGGCCGTGCCCGCTCTGTCAGTGGTGACGGCATTGCTCATCGGCGCCCTGCTGATCATGTTCACCGATCAGGCCGTGTTTCGGGCTATTTCGGATGGGCGCATCGGCGACGCCTTTGCCACCGGCTTTGGCAACCTGTTCAAAGCCTACGGCGCCCTCTATGAGGGGGCGTTGGGCAACCCGTACAAGATCCTGACAGCACTGGCCAATGGCCTCGCCGAAGGCAACATTCGCCCGATCTTGAGCGCCGTGCGCGGCCCGAGCGACACCTTGGTCCAATCGGTGCCCTATATCCTGGCCGGATTGGCTGTGGCGCTGGGCTTTCGGGCGGGCCTGTTCAACATCGGCGGCGAGGGCCAGATCGGCATTGGCTGGCTGGTGGCTGTGGTGGTTGGATTTTCGTTCACAGGCTTACCTGCCGTCCTTCACCTGCCCCTGGCGGTTATCGCCGGCGCAGCAGCCGGAGGATTATGGGCGGCCATTGCCGGCTTTCTCAAGGCCCGCACGGGCGCCCACGAAGTGATCACCACCATCATGCTCAACTATGTGGTCTATCGCCTGAGCGCCTGGTTGCTGTGCGGCCCCCTGCAATTCACTCAAGGCACCTGTCGCACACAGGACATTGCCCCAACGGCCTTTTTGCCCCGCTTTTTGGATCACCCGGTGACTCTGCACTGGGGCTTTGTGGTGGCGCTGGTGGCCGCTGCTCTCACTGGCTGGTTTCTCTTTCGGACCACCTGGGGCTTTGAGCTGCGGACCGTGGGCGCCAATCCAAACGCTGCCCGCTACGGCGGCATGAACGTGGGCAAAACCTACGTTCTGGCCATGTTCCTGAGCGGCTGCCTGGCGGGCCTGGCCGGTGTGGTGCAAGGGTTGGGCATCACCCGCAACATTGCCCTGGGCTTTCAGGCAGGCTATGGCTTTGACTCGATCGCGCTGGCCCTGTTGGGCAAGAGCCACCCGGCGGGCGTGGTAGCCGCCAGCCTCCTCTTTGGCATCTTGCGGGCCGGCGCTTCGAGGATGCAGTCGGTGGCGGGCGTGCCCACCGAGATCGTCCAGATTGTCCAGGCGCTGGTGATCATTTTCATCGCCGCGCCCGAGATCATTCGGTCGCTCTATCGCTTGCGCAAGGCGCGGGAAGAAGGGGCCGAGGTCACGGTCTTTTCTCGTGGGTGGGGCGCCTAGCCCAGAGGGATTATGGTTCGCCATTCGAGCTTTGGGCTGGGCCCAAGCTCGCTACCCTGGACTTGAGGGAGACATATGGCAGTTCAAGCACAGACGGTTGGGATCGCTCGCAGAACCTCTGGCTTTAGCTGGAAGGAGCTGCTTGCCACATCTTTGATTTTCCTGTTGGGTGCTATCTTCCTGGTGCTGGGCGGGGTGAGCACAGGGGCCGATGACCTTTCGGTATTCACCGATCGGACGCTGGGGACACTGCTGGCCCTTCCCTCGCAGGCAACGTTGTACACCATTGGCGCCATCTGCTTTTTCCTCGGCGGATTACGATTTTTCCGCCGCCTCAACTCCTGGCGCTCGGTGATGAACTGGGCGGTGGTCCTGCTTGCGGGCCTGGCGTTTCTGGTGTGGATTACCACAGGCACCAGCATGAACCTGCCTGGGATGATCCAGGCGACGCTGGTGGCGGCGACGCCGCTGACCCTGGGGGCCATGGCCGGCATCTTTTGCGAACGGTCGGGCATCATCAACATTGCCATTGAGGGCATGATGCTCGCTGGCGCCTTTGCGGCTGTGGCCTTTGCCAGCCTGTTTGGCAATTTGTGGATGGGTCTCTTGATGGCCAGCGTCATGGGCGGGCTGATGGCCGCGCTCCACGCGCTGCTGTCGATCCGATACAAAGTCGACCAGATTATCTCGGGCACAGTGATCAACATTCTGGCGGCGGGCGCGACCCGCTTTTTGAACCTCCGCCTGCTGGAACCGGCGGGCATGAGCACGCCCGGATCCTTTGCTCTGATCCGGATCCCGGTGCTGGCCGACATCCCCATCATCGGCCCCATCCTGTTCGAGAATCAGCCCACTGTCTTTATCATGCTCATCCTGCTGGTCGTGGTCAACCTGGTCATCTTTGCCACCCCCTGGGGACTGCGCATGCGGGCCTGCGGCGAGCATCCGCGCGCGGCTGATACGGTGGGCGTGCACGTAAACCAGATGCGCTACGTGAGCGTGATCCTGGGAGGGCTGATTGCCGGCATTGGCGGCGCCTATTTTTCGCTGGGTGTGGTGGGCACCTTTGAAGATGGCATGACCCGCGGGCAGGGCTTTGTGGCCCTGGCCGCCATGATCTTTGGCAACTGGAACCCAGGCGGGGCCTTTTTGGCCGCGCTCCTCTTTGGCTTTGCCGATGCGCTCCAGGTGAAAATGCAGATCATCCAGCCGGTTCTGCCCTTTATCAATGTCCCGATCCCTCCCGAATTCCTGCAGATGGCGCCCTATATCCTGACCATCATTGTGGTGGCTGGGGTGGTGGGCCGGGCCATCGCACCTGCAGCAGAGGGCAAGCCCTACGAGAAACAATGAGCGAACCTTTATCCTCTTTTGTGCCCAATTCACCGACGCCGACCGCGCCCGACGACGCCTTTTTCGCCGAAATCGTCCAGACCTCGAGCCGTCTGCGCGCCTTTTTGGAATCGCGCTACGGGCGATGGGACGCCGCCGAGATCTCGCCATGGGAACGGGTCGAGGCCGCGCTGGCCCATCGCCAACCCGACCGGGTACCCTTTGACTTTTGGGCCGTCCCCGAAGTATGGGACAAACTGCGCGCCGCCCTGGAGGCCGACGACGGTGAGGTGCTGCGCCTGTTGGGGATCGACTGCCGGATGGTGACTCCGCGCTATGTGGGCTCCAAGGTGCGCACCCTGCCCGACGGAACCACGATCGACGCCTGGGGCACCCATCGCCGTTCGGTGACCAACGAGTTCAGCACCTACGAAGAGTATGCCAGCCATCCCCTGGCCGATGCCAAGACAGTTTCGGACGTGCTCGATTGGGATTGGGCCAGCGCCGACGATTGGGACGCCTCGGGCATTCGGGAGCAATGCGAACGGTGGAACGCAGATACCCGCCATCACCTTCGCTACGAGGTGGGTGGCATCTTTGAGTGGTCGTGGGCGCTCCGCGGCTTTGAGCGGTTTTTGCTCGACCTGGTGGAGATGCCCGAGGTGGCCTGCGCCATCATGGATCGGTTCACCGACGTCTATATCGAGAACACCGTGCGGGTCATCGATGCGGCGGGCGGCCGATTGGACATGGTCTACACCTACGACGATGTAGGCATGCAGCGCGGATTGTTGCTTTCGCCGCGCATGTGGCGGTCGTATATCCTGCCGCGCCACCAACGGCTAAACACCGCTATCCGCGCGGCCCGCTACCCGGTCAAGATCATGTACCATTCCTGCGGCGCGGTCTACCCCCTCATCGGCCCCTTTGTCGACGAGATGGGCATTGACGTGTTGAACCCTTTGCAGCCGCGCGCAGCAGGCATGGACATGGCCCGGATCAAGGCCGAGTTCGGGGATCGGCTTTCGTTCCACGGGGGGATTGACATCCAACACACGCTGCCTCATGGCAGCCCGACAGAAGTCTGGAATGAGGTGCGCGAGCGCTGCACGGTGTTGGGGCCTGGCGGGGGATACATTTGCACCTCGGCCCACTATATCCAGGCCGACACCCCCCTTGAGAACATTGTGGCTCTGTACACCACGCCCCGGGAGTTGGCGCCCGGCTAGAGCGAGATTCCACCCTTTAAATGCAAAACGGCGCAGGAGTGTTTCCTGCGCCGTTTGGATCCACCTGGTTCGGGAGATCAGGGGGCCGACAGCCGAAAGTCGATGGTCAGCTCTTGGCCGGCCCTGGCTTCGACCATGTGGCTGGTCAGTTGCCACCCCTCGGCCGTGACCTCAAAAACATAGTCGCCTGGCTCCAACAGAACGGTGTACAGCCCATCGTTGTCGGCATCGATGGTCTTGACAACTGCGCCCTTGGTGAATGCGCTGAGTT
>CAYVLO010000140.1:0-8117 GCA_964452125.1 uncultured Anaerolineaceae bacterium
CGCCGCGGTCTACGTGACGGCGACACTGTGTTAATGATGCCGCACATTTCCGGCGGCTAGCACGATAGAGAAAAGGATGAGACTCATGAGTTCACTGGAAGCCTATCGAACACTATTTGACCTCCAGGGCAAGGTGGCCCTGGTAACCGGCGGGGCCGGGGGCATCGGCGCGGCCATCTGCGAAGGTTTGGCCGCCTATGGCGCCACGGTCGTTGTGGCCGGCCGCACCGCCTCCAAGGTCGAAAAGCTGGCCGCCGAGATCGAAGCGGCGGGCGGCAAGACCTGGGGTCTGGAAATGGACGTCCTCGATGTCCAGGGCGTTCGCGACCGAGTGGACCAGATCGTCGACCGCTATGGCCGACTCGACATTCTGGTGAACAGCTCGGGCACCCATCGCGAGGCGGCAGCCATCGACTTTACCGAAAGCCATTGGGACGAGATCCTGGATCTCAATCTGAAGGCGGCCTTCTTTCTCTCGCAGGCGGTAGCTCGGGTCCAGATTCCGGCCAACGGCGGCAAACATATCCACGTCAGTTCCGTGCGCAGTATGCTGGGCATCCACCGCGGCTATGTGGCCTACTGCTCCAGCAAGGGCGGACTCAACCTGATGATCAAGCAGCTCGCCACCGAGTGGGCCAAGCACAATATCACGGTCAACGGCATCGCCCCCACTTTTACTCGCACCGAGTTGGTCAAAGGCTATCTCGAGGACCCCGGCTTCTACAATCCGTTGGTGGCGCGCATCCCGCTGGGCCGCATCTGCGAGCCCATCGATCTGGCCGCGATGGCCGTGTATCTGGCCGCCCCGGCTTCCGACTTTATCACCGGACAGATCATCTTTGCCGATGGCGGCGTGACCGCCAGTCAATGAGAGGTACACAGTGGCTGAGAAATTGATTGTATGGTTCGATGAGATTGGACGGCACGATGTCCCCCTGGCTGGCGGCAAGGGCGCCAATCTGGGCGACATGGTCCGGGCGGGCATGCCGGTGCCGCCAGGATTTGTGATCACGGCCCCGGCTTATCGCCTGCTGATTCAACAGGCCCACCTGGGCGCCCGGATCGAAGAGATGCTGCACGGGCTGGACCGCAATATCTGTGAAGCCGTCCAGGCCATCGAACCGCGCATCCGCGAGCTATTTGTCCATATCCCCATCCCTGACGAGTTGGAACAGGCCATTGTGGCCAGCTACCGCCAACTGGGCGACAACGAGCCCGTGGCCGTCCGTTCCAGCGCCACCGCCGAGGACCTGGCCGGCGCCAGTTTTGCCGGCCAACAGGACACGATCCTGAACGTCATCGGCGAAGAAGAGCTGCTCCAGGCCGTGCGAAAATGCTGGTCCAGCCTGTTCACATCGCAGGCCATCTTTTACCGCAGCCAGCGCGGCTTTGACGACCGTGACGTTTCGATGGGCGTCGTCGTGCAAAAAATGATCAACTCGGAAGAGTCAGGGGTCAGCTTTACTGTCGATCCGGTTCTCCGCAACCCCTACCAGATGGTGATCGAGGCCGTCTGGGGCCTGGGCGAGGGCATCGTCTCGGGCCAGATCACCCCCGACCATTACAAGGTCGACCGCGAAACTTGCGAGATCACCTACGAGTATATACCCACCAAAAAGATTATGTTCAGTCGCAGGTTTCAGCCGAGCGAGGGCCGCGGCGGCGTAGAGGTGCTGCCCGTCCCCGAGGACCGGGCCAACGCCCGCGTCCTGACCGACGAACACCTCCGGCAACTGGTGCAACTGGGCAACCTGATCGAGACTCATTTTGGCTGTCCTCAGGATATCGAGTGGGGTATCGAAGGCGACACGGTCTATCTGCTCCAGAGCCGGCCCATCACATCCCTGTAAGGCGGGCTGGGTACAGGGCAAAACTTCGGCAGGGTAATCAGCCACCCTGCCGTCAATCGCCATTTTGGCAGAAAGGAGTGAACGCATGCTGCAACTGAGCGAAGAATTCTCCTCGGGTGGGGCGCACTTGCGTTTCGACATCTATGGCTCCCAGCCGCGAGAACATGTGCTGGATGAACTGGCCTTCCTGGCCTATCGATTGGCCAGCGTGACCATTGAACCCAAGACCACCCGCCCCGAGCCGGACATTGTCTGGGATCAAGACGCCCCAGGCAAGAGCATCCGTTATGATGGCAAAACGCTGTACCTGGATGGCGAATGGTACCAGGGTGAGGTACAGACCACGATCGTCTCCATGCTGGCGCTTCGCATGGAGCAGTTGGGGCTGCACCCCTTCCACTCATCCGCGATTCGCTATCGCGACCGCACCATCCTGTTTATCAGTGGCGAGTCGAACCACGGCAAGACCATGTCGCAGATCGAGGGCAGTCGCCGGGGAGGACTCGTCATCTCGACCGAGACCACAGTGATCGACGAGCAGGGTTTGGTGGTCACCGGCTCCAAAAGCGTGTTCCTGCGCACCCGTTCCAAGGGCACCGAGCGGGCCGACAAACCCAATCAGGACCAGGGCGTGGCCAAGTTCTTTGACAAAACGCCCGATTTCATCACCTACGACGAACCCTGCGACGTGGACCTGGTCATCGTCCCGGCGATCGACGGCAATTATGCCACCCAGGTAACAGAGCTAAACCAATTCGAACGCGAATTCCAGACCATGCATTCGGTAATGGACTATCTGGGCATGCACCTGGTACTGGCGCCGGGCATCGTCATGCCCCTGTTGGACAACGACGAATTGCGCGCCAAACGAGCCGACTTTGTCCACCGCTTTGCCGTCCGTCCCTATTACTTTATCCGCGCCGCCAACCCGCAGTTGATGATGGACGAAGTTGAGAAATTGTTGTAGAATGTCTCAGATCCTTGCCCAAAAGGCTCCAAGCGCCCCCGATGGGGAGCGAGCATGGGCCTGGATTCAAGGGTAAGGGCCGCGAACCGACAACCCGAAAGAGTTAACGATGGTCAATTCCGAACTCTCCCAGGATCCAGAAAATGGCGCACTGTCCCGCGTCGTCTTGGGCGACCGCGTCAAAGAATTTGTGATCGAAGCGATCATGAACGGGGAATACCTGCCGGGCGACCGGGTCGTGGCCAGTTCCCTGGCCAAGCGCCTGGGCGTCAGCCAGGCGCCCGTCCGCGAGGCAATCCGCGATCTCGTCCTGTTGGGCTTTCTGGAAAACGAGGCGTTCAAAGGTACCTCGGTCCGCTCCTTTTCGGCCAAGGAACTGCGCGAGGTCTATACCGTGCGCGCCGCCCTCGAATCCCTGGCGGCGCGGCTGGCTGCCGAAGTCCTGACCGACGGCGATGTCGACAAGCTGCACACCACATTGGACGACATGATCCGCGCCGCGCGAGAACAGGACATGGAACGCATGATCCGCCTGGATAATCGCTTCCACAGGACCATCCTCAGGATCGCCGACAACAGCGTGCTGTACCAACTGTGGCAAACCCTTCAGTTTGGATACTGGACCATCGTCACCACACGCCGTTCAAGCCTGGACCTGGAGCAACTGGCCCGGCGTCACGAGATCCTGCTTCAGGAAATCGCTTCGCGCGATCCAGTCCGCGCCGCCGAAGCCATGAAACGCCACATCGAGGATCTGGGTCAGCCACCCATTGAACAGGAGTCCGCCGATGAACCGGCAAGAAGCCATTGATCGGGCCCGGGACTATTTTCTCAGCGAAGATAGACACTATGGCTGCGCCGAAACCAGCCTGATGGTCCTTTCCCACGCGTTCGGCCTGCCCAACGCGGAGGATTCGTCGCCTGCCCTGGCGCTCAACGGCGGCGTCGCCTGGAGCGGCGGCATCTGCGGCGCGATCTCGGGCGCGGCAATGGCCGTCGGCCGCCTGGCAGCAACGCGCATCGACGACTATGAAGAGACCAAGCGGGTGACGCGCCGCATCATCGTGCGCCACATGGACGACTTTCGCCGCGAGTTTGGCGACGTAAACTGCCGGTCCCTCATCGGCATCGATATCTCCACCGACGAGGGGCACGCGGCCTTTATCGAGGGCAAAAGCTGGCACACCATCTGCATGAGCCAGCTCGAATTCACCATTGGCCAGCTCCTGGAACTGCAACACGAGCAGGCCTGGAACGACATGCTCCAGCAGATTGCTGGACTGGAATAATCTATCATCCCACTCGCTACAGACTACAAGAAAGAGGGTATTATGCCATTTGAAATCACCATGCCCCAACTGGGGCTCACCATGGAAAAAGGCTCTGTGATCGAATGGCTCGTGCAGGAAGGCGATCCGATTTCCGAAGGCCAGGAGATTTTCAGCGTCGAAACCGACAAATCGGTCGTCGCCGTGGAAGCCCGCCAAGCGGGGATCCTGGCCCGCATCCTGGTGGCTGCCGGGCAAGAAGTGCCCGTCGGCGCCCCCATCGCCGTCGGTACAGCGGCCAATGAGACGCTGCCCGCCGATTGGCAGCCCAGCCAGGTGGCTGCCGCGCCCGTCGAACCGGATGAAGCAACCCCCGCGCCGGGTCCCGCCCCACAGGCCATCGCCCCCGTCGAGGGCCCCATTCAGGCGTCGTGGAAGGCGCGCGCCATGGCCCGCCAGGCCGACCTGGATCTGGGCTCTATCGCGGGGAGCGGTCCCCAGGGCCGGATCGTCGCCGCCGACCTTGCCCAAGCGCCCGAGGCCGCCAAGGCTGCACCTGCGGCCCAGGCCGTCAGCGCCACACCGGTGGCCCTCAACCTGGCGGCTGCCCTCGGCCTCGATCTGAGCGGCGTGCGCGGCACCGGCGCCGAAGGCAAAATCACCCAGTCGGACGTGCTGGAGGCGGCGGCCGCCCGCATTCGCCAGCAACCGGGGGCGCCCACCCTGCCCGAGCCCGGCCTGCCTCAGGTGGCCCAGGCCATCCCCCTCAAAGGGGTCCAAAAGATCGTGTCCCAGGCCATGGCCCACAGCGTTCACACCACAGCTCGAGTCACCCTCTTTCGCGAGGTCGACGTCAGCGAGTTAATGGGGTGGCGGGAACGGCTCAAGACCCAGGGCAAGACCGTCTCGTACAACGATCTCCTGGTCCAGATCTGCGCGGCTGCCCTGCGCGAGCACCCTGAAGCCAACGCGCGCCTGGGCGAAGGTCAGATCGAGATCCTCGACCGCATCAACATCGGGCTGGCCGTCGACACCGATCGCGGGCTGCTGGTGCCGGTGATTCACAACGCCGACCACTTGACCACAGCCCAGATTGCAGCCGAGAGCGCTCGACTGGTCCAGGCCGCCCGTGAAGGCCGCCTCCTGCCCGATGAACTCAGCGGCGGAACCTTTACCATCACCAACCTGGGGATGCTGGGCGTGGAGGGCTTTACGCCCGTGATCAACCTGCCCGAATGCTGCATTCTGGGCGTAGGGCGCATTGTGCGCAAGGCGGTTGTCGTTGACGAGGTCGACAGCCTTGATGTACGACCGATGATGACCCTTAGCCTGGTCATTGACCACCGGATCCTGGACGGCGCCCCGGGGGCTCGCTTTCTGAATCGGATCGCCGAACTGATCCAAGACCCGATGTTGCTTTTGACCCGATCGTAACGAGCAGGGCGCCAACCGCCGCGGCGGCTGGTCCGGCGTCCATCATTCCATTTTAGACCAGCGGAGAGGTATCGTGAACACAGAAGAGAAAGAAGCACCACCCCAAGACCTGACTCAAGAGCAGTTGTTGGCCATGTACCGGCGCATGCGGCTCATCCGTGGCTTTGAGAACACGGCCCAAAAACACTTTGAAGCGGGCGAGATTGCCGGCTTCCTGCACCTGTCGCAAGGACAGGAAGCGGTACCGGTGGGCACGTGCACCGCTTTGCGGCGCGACGACTATATCACCAGCACCCACCGCGGCCACGGCGACGTCATCGCCAAGGGCTGCGACGTCAAGTTCATGTTCGCCGAGCTGTACGGGCGGACCACCGGCTACTGCAAGGGCAAGGGCGGCTCGATGCACATCGCCGATTTCAGCCAGGGCATTATCGGCGCCAACGGCATCGTCAGCGGCGGCATGCCCATCGCCACCGGGATCGGCCTATCGATCAAGATGCGCGCCACCGATCAGGTGGCCGTCTGTTTCTTTGGCGATGGCGCCACCGCCGAGGGCGGCTTTCACGAATCGATGAACCTGGCTTCTACCTGGCAGATCCCCGTCATCTTTGTCTGCCAGAACAACAACTATGGCCTGTCGCAGCCCTTTCACAGGACCGCCCACAAGTGCGAGCTGTCGCTCCGCGCCCACAGCTACAACATGCCGGGCGCCTGCGTCGACGGCATGGACGCCATCGACGTCTACCGGGCCGTGAAAGAAGCGACCGACCTGGCCCGCGAAGGCGGCGGCCCTAGCTTTATCGAGGCCAAGACCTATCGCTTCCTGGGCCACTATATCGGCGACCCGGGGGCCTATATGCCGCCCGAAGAGCGCGAAGCCTGGCGCAAGAGGGACGCCATCCTCAAGCTGGGCAAACAACTCCGAGCGTGGGGCATGCTGACTGAAGACGAGGACGAAGCGATGGGCGCCAGCGTCGAAGACGAGCTGAAGGCGGGTATCGAATACGCCCGCACCAGCCCCAGCCCTGCGGCCGAAGAAGCCCTCACCGACCTGTACGTCCACTTTGACTATGCGGGCAATCCGCTCTAGGGAGAGGCGATCATGCGAGAAATTACCTATCGAGATGCACTGAAAGAAGCCCTGAAAGAGGAACTGGAACGCGACGAGCGCGTGTTTATCATGGGCGAGGACGTCGCCGATCCCTTTGGTGGCTCCTACAAAGTCACGTTGGGACTTTCGTCCATTTTCGGCACCGACCGCGTCGTCCAGACACCCATCAGCGAGCTGGGCTTCACAGGCGCTGCGGTTGGGGCAGCCATCACCGGCATGCGCCCCGTCATCGAATTCATGTACATCGACTTTACACCGATGGCCATGGACGCCATTGTCAACCAGGCGGCCAAGATCCGCTACATGTCGGGCGGGCAGGTCAACGTGCCCCTCGTCATCCGCACCCAGGGTGGGTTGGGACGCTCATCGGCGGCCCAGCACGCCCAGAGCCTGGAAGCCTGGTTCCACCATGTGCCGGGGCTGCTGGTGGCCATGCCCTCCACGCCGTACGATGCCAAGGGCCTGCTAAAGACGGCCATCCGCATGGAAGACCCAGTGATGTTCATCGAGCAGAAGCTGCTTTACAACATGACCGGCCCCGTGCCCGAGGAGGAATACACCCTGCCCTTTGGCGTGGCCGACGTCAAACGCGAAGGCACCGACTGCACCGTGGTAGCCACCTCCATGGCCGTTGTCAAGGCATTGCGCGCCGCCGACCTGCTGCAAAAAGAGGGGATCAGCATCGAGGTCATCGATCCGCGCACCCTGTTCCCTCTGGACATCGACACCATCATCCAGTCGGTGAAAAAGACGTCGCGGCTGGTGGTCAGCCACGAAGCGCCAGAACGGGGCGGATTTGCCGCCGAAGTGGTCGCCCAGATAGCCGACAAAGCCTTTGGCTACATCGACGCGCCCATCCAACGCGTGTGCGCGCCCAGCGTGCCGGCGCCTTTCGCCCGCCACATGGAGGATTTCATCACCGTGGACGAACACAAGATCGCCGATAGTGTGCGAAAACTCGTCCACGGCGAGATCTAGAAGCCTGACTGGAATCCGGGGCGCCAGGCGCCCCCAAGCGATGTACCTACCCAAAAGGAGGACAACATGAGCAAGCCCAAGGTTGGAGTTGTAGGCTATGGGACCATCGGCACCCGTCTGGCCGATGGCGTCGCCGCCCAGCAGGATATGGACCTGGTTGGCGTCGTCGACGTCGCACCGACGCTGGCGATTCGGGCGCTCTATGAGAGCGGCATGGCCTACGACCTGTATCTGGTCGACATGGCGCGCAAGCCCGAATTCGACAAGCTGGGCATCCCCGTCAAAGGCAGCCTGGACGATCTGCTGGAGCAGGTCGACGTAGCGCTGGACGCTTCGCCAGGCGGCATTGGGGCCAAGAACAAGGAGCTGTACAAAAAGCATGGCGTGAAGGCCATTTTCCAGGGTGGAGAAAAGAACGAGATTGCCGACGTCTTTTTCCACGGGTATGCCAACTATGAAAAAGGCATCGGCCAGAGCTTTTTGAAACTCACCTCCTGCAACACCACCGG
>CAYVLO010000141.1:0-8077 GCA_964452125.1 uncultured Anaerolineaceae bacterium
GGCGGCCCGATGAAGGTGATGCCCGCATCGTGGCAGGCCTGGGCAAAGTCGGCATTCTCGGCCAAGAAGCCATAGCCGGGATGGATGGCGTCGGCCCCGCTTTCGCGCGCCACTTCGATGAGCCGGTCGATGCGCAGGTAGCTGTCCCGCGCCGAGGCCGGGCCGATCAGGTAGGCCTCGTCGGCCTGGCGAACGTGCAGCGCGCCGCGGTCGGCCTCTGAATAGACGGCGACGGTCTGTACACCCAGCTCGCGGCAGGCGCGCAGGACGCGGACGGCGATTTCGCCTCGGTTGGCGATCAGTACTTTGTTGAACATCGGTTGTCCTATTCTTGCCCCGAGGGGGTTTCGTCCTCGGCGGGCACCGGCACGCGCATGCGCAGCAGGGCGGTCGACATCGATTTGCCGGTCTGGTCAAAGAGCAGGGTGCGGGTTGCCCCGCCGCCCAGCGAGTTGCGCAGGATGATCTGCAGTGAATTCACGTTGGGCATGGGGTACAACTCCACGTCGCCTTTGACCATGTCGCCAAAGTGGGCCTTGACCCGCTCTACCGTCACCTCGCGGGCAATGATCTCGTAGGCTTTGTCGTCAAAGGCGAGGACGTTGACGTTGCACACGTCTCCCTTGTCGCCTGAGCGGGCAAACGCCAGTTCTCGTAGCTGTTTGGTCTTCATTGTTTCGTTACTCCCAATGGATTGGTTCGCCGGGTTCACGCGAAGCAGAGGCCCCGCGCGAATCGCGGATCGGTTTGGTTTTGCCCTCAGTCCACAAAGGACCAGCGCCAATAGGTCCGCTCTTTGTTCTCTTGGCGCTCGCGGCGGCCGGTCATCTCGCTGATGCCGATTTCGACGGCCGCGCAGCCTTTGGCCGCTTCCAGCGTGATCTCTTTTGCGTCGGGCCGGAAGCAGTAATTGAATTCGTTCAGCACCGCCTGGCGCTCCTGAAGGTCTTCGACGATGCGCGCGGTTCCGTAGCAGAGGACGCTTTCGCTATCGACATGGCAGGGATTGCCCTCGCCATGTCGCTGGATGGCGCCCGACTGCCGCCCCACGCTGAAACAGGCACGGGGGTTGGCGCGGATATAGTCCAGCTTTTTGCCAGTGAGCGAGCAATGGAACAGGATCCTGCCGTCGACATAGCCATAGTTCAGCGGGACGACATAGACGTCGCCGTCGTTGGACAGGCCCAGATAGCCGATCGTCTCCTGGCGCAGGATTCGCTCCATCTCCTCGCGGGACTCGATAAACTCGCGAACTGCCATGAATCCGACTCCTTCCGATGCGGGTGGGCTGCCGGGGGCCGGCTAGGCCTCCCCGGTAGGTCTCTTTTTGGTCCACAGCTTGTAGTTGCAAACAATGACCGTCTCGCCGCGCTGGTTGACCACACGATAGTCATAGCCGACGACGCCGGTGCCGTCGTTGCGATCCTTCAGTTCGACAGCTTCCATTTCCAGGTGCACCGTGTCACCGATAAACACGGGAGCCACAAAGCGCACGCGGTCCAACCCATACAGGGCCAACACCGTCTCGCGGTTGGCCGGCACCATGCCGGTAGAAATCGACAGCACCAGGAACCCGTGGGCGATGCGCTGGCCAAAGGTGGTCGCAGCGGCGTACTCCCGGTCGGTGTGGATCGAATGCCAGTCTCCGCTCATGTAGGCAAAGCTGACCACGTCGGTCTCGGTGATGGTCCGCGCCTTGGTCACCCATTTTTGGCCGATTTCGATCTCGTCAAAGTAACGATCGGGCATGATGATTCTCCTATTCCCAATTGGGTTTGCGTTTGTTCAAAAAGGCATCCACGCCTTCGGCCACGTCGTCGGCCAGCATGTAGGCGACGCGGATATTGCGGGCGAACTCGAGGGCCTGGTGATAATCCATGCCGGCGGTCGCGTAAAAGAGCCGCTTGCCCAGGGCGATGGCCGCCGGTCCCTTGGCGGCCAGGTTGGTCGCCAGGTCGAGGGCCGCGTCCTCCAGCTCTGCTCGCGGCACCACTTTGTTGACCAGGCCCATGCTGCAGGCTTCCGCGGCGGTGTAGCGTTTTCCGGTCAGGCACATCTCCAGGGCCTTGCGCTCGCCGACGACGCTGCGCAGCGCGGGGAGGATGATCATGGGAAACAGACCGATCTGAATCTCGGTCGTTCCCAGGCTGGCGTCGTCGGCGGCAATGGCCAGGTCGCACAGAGCCACCAGGCCGCATCCGCCAGCCAGGGCAAAACCCTGCACCGCAGCGACGACCGGCGCGCGCATCGTCCGCACCAGCCTGAACAGCTCGATCCAGGGATCGGCTGCACGCCAGTGCTCGATGGCCGACAGTTTGAGCTCGTCGGCGAACTCTTTGAGATCGCCGCCTGCCGAGAAATGGTCGCCGACGCCGCACAGGATCACGGCGCGCACCTCCGGGTCGGCGTCCGCCGACCGCAGGGCAGCGATGAGCGCCTCGACCAGGGCATAGTTCATGGCATTGCGCCGGGTGGGGTTGTTCAGCGTCAGCCGCTCCACGCGCCCGATCTGTTCTCGCAGGACCAGTCCTTCCTCGCTCATGATCTACACGTCCTCGACCCGTACTTCGGTCTTGACCGCATCGCGGGGCACCAGGGTGGGCCACAACGACACCACCGGCCGTATGGGGAAAGGCACGCCAAAGGCCGTACCGATGCCGCCCAGCGTCCACAGGTGAGTGGCTTCGCGGCGAACCAGGTCCGCCTCGGCGCGGGTGCGCAGGCGGGCGGCAATGCGCAAGCCTACCTCGTTCAGCTCGCAATCGGGTACGGAGGCTGTGCTTCCGTGCAGGGCATTGACGCCCACGTAGTCAAAGCGAATCTCTTCCGGTTCGACGTGGACGCGGTGTTTGAGCCGCTTGCGCACGATCTCTTCGGCGCGCCGGGCCTTGTCCAGGGCGTCGGGCCAGGAGAAGAGGAGAAGTCCTTCGGCGATCCAGCCGTCCTCGTAGCCTATGCACAGCTTGAGCATGTCGGGGCGCGGCTTGCCGCGAAAGCCCTTGACCAGCACCCGGTTCTCACCCACTTCTTGCACCGTAATGTCGCCCAGGTCGGCGATGCCGTCGGGCATAAAGTAGTTGTGGGGGTCGGTGACCTCGTACAGCAACTGCTCTTTCACCGTCCACTGGTTGACGATGCCGCCCGTATCGGGGGCCTTGGTGATGATCGCCTCGGGGATTTCGTTCACCTCAGCGATGGGAAAGCCGATCTTCCAGGCGTCCTTGGCCTCGCGCCATTGGTTGGAGCCGCCGCCGGTGCAAAAGCAGGCGCATTCCAAAAGGTGACCAACGGTGATGCCCGCGCCTATCTTGTCCCAATCGGGGTCCTCAAAGCTCCAGCCAAATTCGTGCATCATGGCCGATACAAAGGGCGCGCCATCCGAGATTCGTCCGGCGATAATGTATTCGGCCCCGGCCTGCAGCGCTTGCAGGATGCCGTCGGAGCCGACGTAGGTGTTGGCAGCCACAATCCGGTCGCGAATACGGTCCAATCCCTGTTCGCCGGTGTCCATATTGACAAAGGGCACGCCCGCTGCCTCTAGCTCGTCCAGCTTGTCATAGACGTCATCGCCGCCGACAGTTGCCACCCGCAAGCCCTGGAAGCCCATCTTGCGGGCCAGCTCGATGACCTTGCGGCCGCCCTCCTCGGGGTTGGCGCCGCCGGCGTTGGTGATCATCTTGATGCCCTTTTCATGGGTGATGGGCAATAGCGCCTCGGTCCAGGGCAGGAGGTCTGGAATATAGCCATGCTCCGGGTTCTTGGTTTTGTAGCGTTGCAGAATGGCTAGCGTGAGCTCGGCCAGATGGTCCAGGCCCAAGTAGTCGATATTGCCTTTGGCGGCGACGTCAACTGCCGGGTCGAGCATGTCGCCCCAATAAGCCGATCCGTTTCCCAAACGTATGGTTTTCATAAGAAGCTTCTCCAATCGGGCGGCGCGTACCGCCCGTGTATTTTACGCGTCCACTTGGACGATGACGGCCTCGCCCTGGCCAATTCCACCGCAGATGGCAGCCAATCCCTTGCCGCCGCCGCGGGCTTGAAGAGAATAAATGATGGTCATCACCAGACGGGCAGCCGTGGCGCCGGTGGGGTGGCCGATGGCTATGGCTCCGCCGTGAACGTTGGTCTTGGCGCGAATGGCTTCGATCTGGGTCGGGTCGCCGCCGCCCAGGATATGGGTCGACACGAGGGGCATGGCGGCAAAGGCTTCATTGATCTCGATCAGGTCCACATCGTCGACCGTCAGGTTCAGGCTGGCCAGCGCCTTTTTGGCAGCGGTGGCCGGGATGCTGGCAATGCGGTCGGGGTGACCGGCAGCCATGGCCCAGGTCAGGATCGTCGCCAGCGGCTTGATCCCGCGGCGTTCGGCTTCTTCGCGAGTGGTCAGAACCAAAGCCGTGGCCCCGGTGCTCAGGTCGGGAGCGTTGCCGGGCGTCACCGTGGGGCTGCCATAGATGGTGGGTAGCCTGCCCAGTTTTTCCAGCGTAGTGTCGGGCCGCACCGGCTCATCTTCAGCAAAGAGGATGGGATCGCCCTTGCGCTGTGGGATCTCGACGGGCATGATCTCGGCTTTAAAGAACCCAGCCTCGCGGGCGGCCATCACCCGTTGGTGGCTGCGCACGGCCCAGGCGTCCTGCTCCTCGCGGCTGATGTTGTATTCCTGCGACTCTTCGCCTGCCTGGAGGGCCCGCGCCTTGCCGCTGTACGGACAACTGATGATCAGTTGGTCTTTGAGCACGATATCGCCCAGGCGGTTGCCCCATCGGGCGGCGTGCACAAAGTAGGGAACCAAGCTCATGTTCTCCATGCCGCCACAGACCACGACCTTGCTGTCGCCCAGGCGCAGCGAGCGCGAGACCATGTTCAGCGCCGCCATCGACGAGCAGCAGGCCCGGTCCACGGTAAAGGCCGGGGTGGTATCGGGAATGCCGGCGCGCAGAGCGGCCTGGCGGGCAATGGAACGGTCCGATCCGGGCAGGTTGACGCCCATCGCCACCTCTTCCACGTCCTCCGCCGCAACGCCCGCGCGCCGCAGGGCCTCGACGATGACTTTTCCGCCCAATTCGGGCAGGGTGAAATCTTTGAGAGCGCCACCGAATTTGCCAAAGGGCGTGCGAACGGCGGCCAAAACTACCACTTCATTCATGGGATCCTCCTATGTTCAGCCTGCGCGCTCTTGCGGCGCGCCTGTGGTTATAGTATGCCGGCCTCGATTGCCTCGCAGACCTGTTCCGGCGTGTAGCCCAGCAGTTCCTGCAGGATTTCGGCATTGTGCTCGCCCAGGCGCGGGGCTGGGCGGGCCGGTGGTTCCATCTGGCTGGCCATTTTGATTGGTGGGCCGACCAGCTTGACCTTACCAGCGACCGGATCCTCCACTTCCAGCAGGGTGCGGCGGGCGGCTACGTGCGGACAGTTGAAAATGTCCTGTGAATTTTGGACCGGGCCCACGGGCAACCCCTGCGCCAGCAGCTGCTCCACCACTTCTTCGGTGGTCAGGCTGGCGACCCAGCCCTCGACGATCGGCTTCAAGAAGCCATCGCGCATATTGCGAGCGCGGGCCGGGCCCGAATCGGTCTCGCCTGCCATACCCACCAGGTCAGGCCGTCCCATGGCCTCGCAGAAGCGGGACCAGTCCCGCTCGGTGGGCACAATCAGGGCGATCCAGCCGTCCTGGGTCTGGAACGGGCCCCAGGGTGCGATAAAGGGCTCAACGCCGCGCTCCAGCACGTGACCGGTCAGCGAGTAGGCCGTCACCGAGCGCTCGGCCAGGGAGATAATGGCATCGTACATCGAGATATCGAGGTACTGGCCCTTGCCGGTGCGCCCGCGCTCGATCAGGGCCAACAGAATGCCCTGTATCGACAACGCCGCCGAGTAAAGGTCGCCCAGAGCCAGGCCCAACCATGTGGGCGGGCCGCCTTCCTGACCGCAGGTGTACATCAGCCCCCCCATGGCCTGGGCGACAATGTCGTAGGCGGGGCGCCCGCCATAGATGCCTTCCAGCTCGGGCATGGTGCCAAAGCCGCTGATGGAGACATAGATCAAGCCGGGATTCAGGGGTTCCAGATCGGCGTAGCCCAGCCCCAGGCTGTCCATCGCGCCAGGGCGCAGGTTGTCGATGACCACGTCCGACTGAGCGGCCAGCGCCTTGTAGATCTCTCGGGCCTTTTCCTCTTTGAGGTTCAGGGTCAGGCTGCGCTTGTTGCGGTTAAAGCGCATGAAATAGCCGCTGACCCGTTCGCCCGCCTCGTTCTTGATGATGGGCGCGCCCTCGCGGGCGGCATCGCCGTACTTGGGGCGCTCGATCTTGATCACATCGGCGCCGCGGTCGGCCAGGGTCATGCTGCAATAGGGACCCGCCACCTGTACCTCGTTCGATAGGACGCGAATGCCGGCCAGTGGCCCACGATTCTCTTTTCCAGTCATGAGTTCTCCTTACCTTGTCTTGATTCCATACGGTTCCGATCCAGGGCGCTCCGGCTCACATGGCCGTCAGCCCACCGTCCACCGGCAGCGTTACGCCGGTAATGTAAGATGAATCGTCGCAGGCCAGAAACAAGGCCGCGCGGGCCAGCTCGATCGGCTCTGCCACCCGGCCCAGCGGAATGCGGGCCACCAGCTCTCGCATCTTTTGCTCGGGGTCGGGCGAGCGGTTGATGAACCCCAGAAACATCGGCGTGCGGACCTCGCTGGGAGCGATGCCGTTGACGCGGATGTTGTAAGGCGCATAGTCGATGGCCATCTGCCGCGTGAGCGCTACCACGCCACCCTTGGCGGCGCTATAGGGCGCCTGGCTCTTGGAGGCCACCAACCCACACATCGAGGCGGTGTTGATGATCGAGCCGCCTTCCGAAAGCATGTGCGGGATGGCAAACTTGCAGGCCAGGTAGATGCTCTTCAGGTCGATGTCCATGGTGCGGTTCCAGACCTCGTCGGTGGTATCGACCACCGTGGCGGGGATGGTCACCGCGGCGTTGTTGAACAGGATGTCGATGCGGCCATAGGCGTCGATGGCTGCCTGGACCATGTGCTCCACATCGGCAGCTTTCGAAACGTCGGCCTCGACGAACATTGCCTCGCCGCCGTTCTCGCGGATCTGCTCGACGGTGGCCTGACCGCCCTCGGGGGCGTAATCGGCGACCACCACCTTGGCCCCTTCCTGGGCGAACAGGATGGCCGTGGCCTGGCCGATGCCGCTTCCGGCGCCGGTGATGATGGCTACTTTGTTCTCTAGCTTCATGGCATAGGGCTCCTGACGGCTAGCTCCACGGCGAGGCGAGGATCATCCCGCCGTCGACATAGAGGATGACGCCAGTGATATAGCTGGCCTCTTCGGAGGCCAGGAACACCACGGCGTTGCCAATGTCCCGCGGTTTGCCGCATCGTTTCAGGGGGATGCCCGCCGATATCTTGGCCGCCGTGGCCGGGTCGGCCAGGCAGCCCTTGCTGCTCATCCCATTCTGGACGACACCCGGGCCGATGGCATTGACGTTGATGTTGTAGGGCGCCAGATCGAGGGCCAGGGATTTGGTCAGCATCAACACCCCGCCCTTGGAAGCGGCATAGTGGGGCTCGCCCGGCGCGGGCATCTCGGACAGGATGGAGCCGATGTTGATGATCTTGCCCCCTGCCCCGGCCTGGGCCATGGCCTGGCCCACAGCCTGGGAGCACAGCCAGGCCCCCTTGAGGTTGACATTCAACGTCTTGTCCCAATCGGCCTCGGTGATCTCAAAGACCGGGCGGATGATCTCCACTCCGGCGTTGTTGACCAGGATATCCACATGACCAGCCCAGTCCAGCACCTGTCGGACCATTTCGGTTACAGCCGGGGGGCTGGTCACATCGATGGCCGCCACCAAGGCTCGCCGGCCCATCTCTTCCACCTGGGCGGCGACCTTCTCCGCCTGTTGCTGGTCCAGGTCTACCAGCGCCACATCGGCGCCCGCTTCGGCCAGTCTCAGGACGATGCCCTTGCCGATGCCGCCGCCCGCGCCGGTCACAATGGCGACTTTTCCTTCGAGTCTCAGTAGATCCAATTTTCATGGTATAGGCACGGCTGGTGCGATGATTTCGCGAA